>NZ_CAXTHO010000003.1:0-62682 GCF_964244015.1 uncultured Amnibacterium sp.
TGGACGGCGTGGAGGCGGTCGGCGAGTTCCGTCACGGGGTCGACCGTAGTCGGGGCGTCCTGGCGGTGCGGCTGGGCCGGGGTGGGGCCGGGTGGGTGGGGCGTCGGGAGCCTGTGCGGTGTCGGGATGGCCGGGAGGCCGGGACGGCGGCGGGTGGGGCGGTGCCGGTGGCTCGGTGCCGTGCGCTGGGGAGAGGGCCGGGAGGCGCGCGTCCCTTCCGGCAGGGAGTGTCCGTTCCGGCAGTGGCTTCGGGCCGATTCACCTGCCGGAAGGGACGCACACTGCCGGAACGGACGCCGGGATCAGCAGATCTCCTGATCGACGCACACCTGGTGTCGTGATCAGGAACGCGGGTGTCGATCAGGATCGAATACGGCATCAGTCCTGATCGACGAACAGATTCCTGAACATGGCACGCCAAGTGCCGCACCACGCGGATGATGCGAGCTGCTCTCGAGAAGGCCACCGCGTCACCACCGTCCCGGCTTCCCTCGCGCCGCGGACGGTAGCTGCGAGGCGGGCGAAGCAATGCACGGACCACGCGCGCGGGAGTGGCCGCTGCGGGGTGGTCTCGAGGCTCGCTTCGCTCGCACCTCGACCAGCGGGGCGGGGTCCACGGGTCGGGGTCGGGGACGGCGGGGCGGGGTTGGCGGGGCGGGGTTGGCGGGGCGCGAACAGCGGGTCGGGCACAGCGGGTCGAGAACAGCGGGTCGAACACAACGGGTCCGGACCAGCGGGGCGGGGCCGGCGGGGCGGGGCCGGCGGGGCGGGGCCGGCGGGGCGCGAACAGCGGGTCCGGACCAGCGGGGCGGGGACGGCGGTCTGGGCCGATCCGGGATCAGCGCAGGAACTCCGGGATGTCTAGGTCGTCGTCGTCGTCCGCGTAGTCGAGGTCGCTCGTCTGGGTCAGGGTGGTCGAGTCGGCGACGAGCTGCCACTCGTGCGAGCCGGTCGCGTTCTGGTCCGTGCCGCCCGACGGCTTCTGGGTCGCCGTCGGCGTGGTCGCGGTGTGCACCGCCGGCTTCGCGGCCGTCTCGACGAAGTTGCTGCGGCGGGTGTCGCGCTTCTCGCGGAAGTTCTCGCCGTCGAAGCCCGCGGCGATGACCGTGACGCGCACCTCGTCGCCGAGCGTGTCGTCGATCACCGCGCCGAAGATGATGTTCGCCTCCGGGTGCACCGCCTCCTGCACCAGCCGGGCCGCGTCGTTGATCTCGAGGATGCCGAGGTTCGAGCCGCCCATGATCGACAGCAGCACGCCGTGGGCGCCGTCGATCGACGCCTCCAGCAGCGGAGACGCGACCGCGAGCTCGGCGGCCTTGATCGCGCGGTCGGCTCCCCTGGCCGAGCCGATGCCCATCAGGGCGCTGCCGGCGCCCTGCATGACGCTCTTCACGTCCGCGAAGTCCAGGTTGATCAGGCCCGGGGTCGTGATCAGGTCCGTGATGCCCTGGACGCCCGCGAGCAGCACCTGGTCGGCGGTGGCGAACGCCTCGACGATGGAGATGCCGCGGTCGCTGATCTCGAGCAGCCGGTCGTTCGGGACGACGATCAGGGTGTCGACCTCGTTCGCGAGCGACTGGACCCCGCGCTCGGCCTGCTGGAGGCGGCGCTTGCCCTCGAACGCGAACGGCTTCGTGACGACGCCGATGGTCAGGGCGCCGATCGACTTCGCGATGCGGGCGACGACCGGGGCGCCGCCGGTGCCGGTACCGCCGCCCTCCCCCGCCGTCACGAAGACCATGTCGGCGCCGGCGAGCGCCTCCTCGATCTCCTCCGCGTGGTCCTCGGCCGCACGGCGGCCGACCTCGGGGTCCGCTCCGGCACCGAGGCCGCGGGTCAGCTCCCTGCCGACGTCGAGCTTCACGTCGGCGTCGGAGAGCAGGAGGGCCTGGGCGTCGGTGTTGATCGCGACGAACTCCACGCCCCGCAGGCCGAGCTCGATCATGCGGTTCACGGCGTTCACACCGCCGCCGCCGACGCCGACGACCTTGATGACCGCGAGGTAGTTCTGGTTCGACGTCACGAGGGCCTTCCGGGTGGGTGTCTGCCGCGCGACTTCAACGTGAAGTTGAAGGTGAAACTCCTGCTCATCAGGGTTTTCCGCTGGGCACGACGGTAGGTGCAGGCCCGCCGCCCGAGCCCCTCGACGCGCCGGGTCCACTCAGCGGGTCAGCACGACTCCGGGCGACGAGACGTCGATCACGGTCGCGCCGTCGGCGGCTCGGACCAGTGCGGCGCGCAGAGCCTCGGCCTTCGCGGCGCCGTCCTCGGCGCCGCCCCACTGCACGTGGACGCCGCCGCGGAGCGTCAGCTGCACATCGTCGGCGCTCGTGGCCCGCACGGCCGTCACGACCGGATCCGCGCCGGCGAGCGCGCGCAGCGCGGAGACGGCGGCCGCGTACACCTCACCGGACGCCGCAGTGCCGGAGGGGATCGTCAGGACCGGCAGACCGGCCGCCCGCGCGGGATCGACCTCGATGGTGACCCGTGCGGCGTCGAGCACCGCCCAGCCGTCGCCCGTGCGCTGCTGTGCGACGGGGGTCCTCGGCACGATCGCCACCTCGAGCGTGCTCGGCGGTCGTCGGACCAGGGTGAAGCGTTCGACGGCCGGCACGGCCCTCAGCGCCGCGGCCACGTCCTGGTCGGTGACGAGCGCCACGGGCCGGCCGAGCTCGCCGGCGAGCGCCGATCGCACCTCTGCGCCGAGCGCACCGGAGGTGCCGGACACCGCGATCGTCCTGACCGGGAACACGGGGCCGAACGCGAGCAGCAGCGGCACGCCTATCAGCAGCACGAGGACGCCGACCACCGCGCCGACCACGATCCGCGGCCGGCCGGCCAGGCCGCTGCGGCGCCGCTCCCGCGCCTCCATCCGGCGACGAGCGCGGACCGCGGCTCGGATCGCCCTGCGGTCGTCGCGGGCGGGCGGAGGGTCGGGGAAGCGCCGATCGGTGTGCAGCGGACGGTCGGGATGCAGCGGCCGGACGGGCGCGATCCGCTGCGGCAGCACCGGCGGCCGCGCGGGAGGGGCGGGCGGCCGGCTCACCGGACGGGTGCCCTGTCGCCGAGCGCCTCGAGCAGCTGCGGCACGATGCGGTAGACGGAGCCGCAGCCGAGCGTGACGACGAAGTCGCCGGGTCGGGCGAGCTGCGCGACGAGGTCGGCCGCCTGCGCCCAGTCGGGTGCGTAGTCGACGGCGGCCGGGTCGGCGAACCGGTCGACGACCAGCCGCCCGGTCACCCCGGGCACCGGGTCCTCCCTGGCACCGTCGACGTCGAGGACGACGGTGTGGTCCGCGGTGCGCTCGAGCACCTCCGCGAACCGGCCGGCCATCGCCTGCGTGCGGGAGTAGAGGTGCGGTTGGTGCACGGCGATGATGCGGCCGTCGCCGACGACCGTGCGGGCGGCGGTGAGCGCGGCGTCGACCTCGGCGGGCAGGTGCGCGTAGTCGTCGTAGACGCTGACGCCGTCGACCCGCGCCTGCAGGTCGAAGCGCCGACCGGTGCCGCCGAACCGGGCGACCGCGTCGGCGGCCTCCTGCAGCCCGTAGCCGAGACCGAGCAGCACCGCGACCGCGCCCGCGGCGTTCACGACGTTGTGCCGGCCGGGGATCCGGAGGCGGATGCTCACGGAGTCGCCGCCGGCGGTCAGCACGCCCCCGGCAGCGCCGTCGGTGGTGATGGCGGACACCCGCACGTCGGCGTCGGCCGCTTCGCCGTAGGTCCGCACCGTCCGGCCGGAGATCCTGGACCGGACACGTCGCGCTCCGGCGTCGTCCGCGTTGATGACGAGCAGCTCGGCGGCCTTCGCACCGAAGTCGACGAAGGCGTCGTCGAACGCCTCCTCCGTGCCGTAGTGGTCGAGGTGGTCGGCGTCCACGTTCAGCACGAGGGCGATCGCGGTGTCGTAGAGCAGAAACGAGCCGTCGGACTCGTCGGCCTCGACGACGAACACGTCGCCGCCGCCGAGCCGCGACGAGGTGCCGAAGTCCTTGATCGTCCCGCCGTCGACGAAGCTCGGGTCCGCGCCCAGCGCGTCGAGCGCGACGGCGAGCATCCCGGTCGTGGTCGTCTTGCCGTGCGCACCGGCGACGGCGACGAGCCGGTCGCGACCGATGAGCGCCTTCAGCGCGTGGGAGCGATGCAGCACCGGCACACCGCGCCTGCGGGCCTCCAGCAGCTCGGGGTTGTCGGGCCACAGGGCGCTCGTGACCACGATCGCGTCGACGTCGCCGAGGTTGCCGGCGTCGTGTCCGATGAAGACCGTCGCGCCGGCATCGCGGAGCGCGTCCGTGTAGGCGTTCCGGGTCCGGTCGGAGCCGCTGACCGTCGCGCCGCGCGTGAGGAAGAGCTTCGCGATCCCGTTCATGCCGGAGCCGCCGATCCCGACGAAGTGCACCCGGTCGAGCCGGTCCGGGATCGGCACGGTCAGATCGGGCGTGATCGTCATGCGCCCGAGGGTACGCGGGAGGCCCCCGCCAGCCCGGCGCGGGCCAGGCGCGTCATCCGCTCCGCGCCGTCCCGCACCCCGTCGCCCGTGGCCGCCGCGGCCATCGCGGCGACGCGGTCAGGATCCGCGAGCAACGGCAGGACCACGGCGGCGAACCGCTCCGGCGTGAACGTGCCGTCCTCCTCCAGCACCGCGCCCCCCGCCGCCACCACGCCCGCGGCGTTGAAGCGCTGCTCGCCGTTCCCGACCGCGTACGGCACGTACACGGCTGGCAGCCCGAGCGCGGAGAGCTCGCTGACCGTGGAGGCGCCGGCCCGCGACACCGCGAGCTCCGCGGCGGCGAGCGCCAGGTCCATCCGGTCGCAGTAGTCGAGCAGCCGGTAGCCGGCCAGGCCGGGGTCCGGCTCCTCGTTCCTGCCGCCCGCGAGGTGCAGCACCTGCCAGCCGGTCGCGAGCACCGCCGACGCGTTCGCGACGACCGCCCGGTTCAGCTGTCGCGCACCGAGCGAGCCGCCCGTCACGAGCAGCACGGGCCGGGCGGGGTCGAGGTCGAAGAAGACGCGCGCCTCCGCGCGGAGCGCCGCGCGATCGAGCCCGGCGATCTCCCGGCGCAGCGGCATGCCGACGCGTGTCGCGTGCGGCAGCGGCGTGTCCGGGAACGTCACGCCGACCGCCCGGGTCAGGCGGGCACCGAGCCGGTTCGCCATGCCGGGTTTCGCGTTCTGCTCGTGGATCGCGAACGGCACGCCGCGGCGTCGGGCGGCGAGGTAGGCGGGCGCAGCCGCGTAGCCGCCGAAGCCGATCACCCCGTCGATGCGGCGCTCGGCGAGGTACCGGCCGGTCAGCGCGATCGAGCCGGTCACGGCGCGCGGGAACCGCAGCGCCGCCAGGTCCGGTCGCCGCGGGAACGGGACGCGCGGGATGACGAGCAGCTCGTAGCCGCGCTCGGGCACGAGGCGGGACTCCAGCCCCTCCGCCGTGCCGAGCACGAGCGCCTCGTCCCCCTCCTGCACGAGAGCGTCGGCGACCGCGAGCAGCGGGTTCACGTGGCCCGCGGTGCCGCCGCCCGCCAGCAGCCAGCGCGTCATCGGGCGCCCATCGATCGTCCGCGGCCGGCCGGATGCTCGGGGTGCGCGAGCGGCAGCGCAGCGGCGACGGGACGGTCGGCGAGCGCCATGATGCAGCCGACGGCGGCCAGGTTCGCGATCAGCGACGACCCGCCCGCGGAGACGAACGGCAGCGGCACACCGAACACCGGAGCGACCCCGACGACCACCGCGATGTTCGCGAACGCCTGACCGACCAGCCAGGCGAGCACCATCCCGGCGGCGGCGCGGGTGAACCGGTCCTGCGTGCGGGTGGCGATCCGCAGCAGCACCACCGCCATCGCGACGAAGCACCCGAGCAGCACCGCGAGGCCGATCAGCCCCGTCTCCTCGCCGATCACGGCGGCGATGAAGTCGTTGTCCGCCTCCGGCAGCCAGAACCACTTCGACACGGAGTTGCCGATCCCGACGCCGGTGAGGCCGCCGTTCGCGAGCGCCCACTGGGCCTGCGTGGTCTGCCAGCAGGCGCCGAGCAGGTCCGTGCAGCCGTTCTGCCACGCCTCGAGCCGGTCGGTGCGGGAGCCGTTCGCCTGCGAGAAGACCCAGAGCAGCGCGCCGGCGCCGCCGCCGAGCACCAGCAGGACGGGAAGCCGGACGTTCGATAGCAGGAACCCGCCGCCGCCGATCAGGGCGAGGATCAGGCAGGTGCCGAGGTCGTGCCCGAGGTACACGGACCCGATCGCGATGCCTGTGAACACGACGGGCGGCAGGACGCCGCGCACGCCGAGCCGCTCCCCCGGGCGCCGGGAGAAGAACGAGGCGAGCAGCAGGACGAGGCCGAGCTTCACGAACTCGGAGGGCTGCACGCTGACGCCGGCGATCCGGATCCAGTTCTGGTTCCCGCCGATGTTCGTCCCGAGCGGCGTCAGCGCCGTCAGCAGCTGCAGCAGAACCGCGGCGAGGAACGCGGCCGGCGCGAGGCGCGCGAGCAGCTGGGTGCGGAGGCGGGTGGCGATCGCCAGCATCGCGCCGGCGCCGACGAACGCGGCGATCCCCTGGGTCGCGAAGTCGCCGTAGGGATTGCCGGCGACGCTCGCCTCCACGCTCGACGACGACAGCACCATCACCAGGCCGAACACCGTGAGGAACAGCGTCAGCGCGCCGAGGGCGAGCGCGTCGCCGCCGCCGACGGCCGCGAGCGACGGGAGGGTGATGCGGTGCAGGACGGCCCGCTGCGCGCTCGACCGCCGGGCGACGGGCAGCTGGACGACCGGGTTGACGGTCCTGGTCGGGGTCGCGCTGTCCATCGATCTCACTCCGTGCGTGCCGGGCCTCCGGCGATCGCGTCGCGGACGGCGGCGGCGAACCGGTCGCCCCGGTCCGCGTAGTCGGTGAACTGGTCCATCGAGGCCGCTGCGGGCGCGAGCAGCACGACGTCGCCGTCGGAGGCGAGCGCACGCGCCGCCTCGACCGCGAGGGGCATCACCCGGTCAGTGTCCACGTCCGGCACCACCGCGACCGGGACGCCCGGCGCGTGTCGGGCCAGCGCCTCGGTGAACGCGGCGGGGTCGCGGCCGATCACCACGGCGCCGCGGAGGCGGTCGGCGGCGACCGCGGCGACGACGAGCGGGGCGACGTCGACGCCCTTGGTCAGGCCGCCCGCGATCCAGACGACGCGCTCGAACGCGCCGAGCGACGCGGCGGCGGCATGCGGGTTGGTGGCCTTCGAGTCGTCGACGAACCGCACGCCCTCCGCCTCCGCCACCGGCTGGATGCGGTGGGCGTCGAGCCGGAACGCCGCGAGCGCGTCGCGGATCGCGCGCGGCGCCACGCCGACCGCACGGGCGAGCGCGGCGGCAGCGAGCACGTCCGCGACGACGTGCGGCGCGGAGAGGCCGGCGTCGTGCAACGCGTGCAGCGTCGTGAGCTCGAGCGCGGAGGTGCGGCGCTCCTCGAGGAACGCGCGATCGACGAGGACCTCCTCCACGATCCCGACCTCGGAGACGCGCGGGACGCCGCGGGTGAAGCCGATGGCCCGGCAGCCCTCGACGACGTCGGCCTCGCGGACCAGCTGCTCGGTGACCGGGTCCTCGACGTTGAAGACGCAGGCGAGCCGGGTGCGCTCGTAGACGCGGCCCTTCGCGGCCCGGTACGCCTCGGCCGAACCGTGCCAGTCGAGGTGGTCGTCGGCGATGTTCAGGCAGACGCTCGCCGCCGGGCTGACGTCGTTCATCCAGTGCAGCTGGTAGCTGGACAGCTCGACGACGAGCACATCCCAGCCGTCCGGCTCCCGGATCGCGTCGAGCACGGGGCTGCCGATGTTGCCGCAGGCGCGCGCTCGCCTGCCGTCCTCGAGCAGGATCGCGGTCGTCAGCTGCGTCGTCGTCGTCTTGCCGTTGGTGCCCGTGATGGTGATCCACTCGGCGGGCTCCCCGGTCTTGTCGCGGAGGCGCCACGCGAGCTCGACGTCGCCGAGCACCGGCACGCCCGCCTCGGCCGCCCAGGCCAGCGCGGGGACGTCGGGGTGGAACCCGGGGCTGACCACGAGGAGGTCGGGGCCGAACTCGACGAGCGCGTCGCGCTGCGCCGCCGCGTCACCCTGCCGCACCGCCGCGCCGATCACGCCGAGCAGCGTCGCGCGCTCCTCCGTGACCCGTTCGCCGACCACGAGCACGTCGCAGCCGAGCTCGACGAGGGTGTCCGCTGCCGCGAAGCCGACCACCGCGGCGCCGAGCACGCCGACCTTCAGCCCGCGCCAGCCCTCCGCGTGCCAGGAGGTGAGCGTGCTCAGCTCGGCGGTCATGCGCGCCTCGAGACTGCTCGGGGTGATCTCGAGGCTCGCTGCGCTCGCACCTCGATCAGCGGGTGGAGGCGCTGCGCTCGCACCTCGATCAGCGGATGGGAGCGCTGCGCTCGCGCCTCGATCAGCGGATGGGAGCGCTGCGCTCGCACCTCGATCAGCGGGTGAGGGCGCTGCGCTCGCACCTCGATCAGCGGATGGGAGCGCTGCGCTCGCACCTCGATCAGCGGGTCGGGGCGGTTTGCTCGCGGCGGGATCGCCGGGCCGCTCACCCGCGCCTCGTCAGCCACTCGAGGTAGAAGAGCCCGACGCCGAGCGCCACCAGCAGGCCGGCGATGATCCAGAACCGCACGACGACGGTGATCTCGGCCCATCCCTTCAGCTCGAAGTGGTGGTGGACCGGGCTCATCAGGAAGATCCGTTTCCCCTTGGTCGCCTTGAAGTACGCGCGCTGCAGGATCACCGAGCCGGGCTCGATCACGAACAGGCCGCCGATCAGCACCACGAGCAGCTCAGTGCGGGAGAGCACGGCGAGCGCCGCCAGCGCGCCGCCGAGTGCGAGCGAGCCCGTGTCGCCCATGAAGATCTGCGCCGGCGACGTGTTCCACCAGAGGAACCCGATCAGCGCACCGGTGACGCACGCCGCGACCGTCGCGAGGTCGAGGGGGTCCCGCACGTCGTAGCAGAGCGCGACGTTCGCGGCGTCGAGCGACGGCTCGAAGCAGGACTGGTTGAACTGCCAGAAGCCGATGATCACGTACGACCCGATCGCGAAGATCGACGCCCCGGTGGCCAGGCCGTCGAGACCGTCGGTGACGTTCACGCCGTTCGAGGTGGAGGCGACGATCAGCCAGATCCAGACGACGAACACGATCACGCCGATCGTCGCGCCGAAGATCGCGGTGAAGCTCAGCACGGAGCCGTCGAACCACTGGTCGCGGACGATCGAGATGTTCGTCGTCGCCGGGGTCGTCGTGTACTGCTTACCGCCAGCACCCACCGCGGTCTTCGGGAACTGGAGGACCAGCAGCGCGAACCCGGTCGCGACGATCAGCTGCCCGGCGATCTTGGCCCAGCCGCCCAGGCCGAGACTGCGCTGGTTCCGGGTCTTCAGGTAGTCGTCGACGAAGCCGACGATACCGAGGCCGACCATCAGCAGCAGCACCAGCAGACCCGAGATCGTGATCGCCCGCAGGTCGTTCAGATGGCCGACGAAGTAGCCGACGACCGCCGCGAGGATGAAGACGACGCCGCCCATCGTCGCCGTGCCGCGCTTCGAGTGGTGGCTGACCGGACCGTCGTCGCGGATGAACTGGCCCCAGCCGAGGCGGTGGAACAGCCGGATGAACAGCGGTGTCAGGAACAGCGTGAAGAGCAGCGAGACGCCCGCGCCGGTCAGCAGGGACTGCATCAGGCGCCCCGGGCCCAGCGGGCGCCGAGCCGGTCGCCGAGGTGGCGGAGCCCTGCCGAGTTGGAGGACTTGACCAGCACGGTGTCGCCGGGCTGCACCACCAGCTCGAGCAGCTCCTCCGCCTCCTCCTGGGTCTCGGCGTAGATGCTCTCCGTATCCCACGAGCCCTGCGCGGTCGCCGCGAGATGGATGCGCTTCGCGTCCGGCCCGACGACGATCAGCTGGCCGATGTTCAGCCGGACGACGAGCAGGCCGACGCGGTCGTGCTCCTCCCCCGCCGACTCGCCGAGCTCGGTCATCGCGCCGAGCACGGCGACGGAGCGGCCCGGCGCGATCTGGACCAGCGCCTTCAGCGCGGCGGCCATGGAGTCGGGCGACGCGTTGTAGGCGTCGTTGACGACGGTCACGGGGCCGGTGGCGACGACCTCCATCCGCCAGCGCTCGGCGCGGGTGACGGCCTCGAGCCCCGTGACGATCGTGTCCGCGTCGACGCCGAGCGCCGTCGCGACCGCTGCGGCCGCCATCGCGTTGCCGACATGGTGCTCGCCGAGCACGCGGAACGCCACGGGTCGGCGCTCGCCGCCCGGCAGCACGAGGTCGAAGGTCGTGCCCGCGGCCGTCGCCTCCACGTCGTCGGCGGTCGTACCGCCGGTGGAGGGGTCGGCGGAGAGCCCGAACCAGGCGACCCTCGCCCTCGTCCGCTCGGCCATCGCCGCCACGCGCGGGTCGTCGCGGTTCAGCACGGCCACGTCGTGCTCGCCGAGCCCGGTGACCATCTCGGACTTCGCGAGCGCGGTGCCCTCGATGCTGCCGAAGCCGGCCGCGTGCGCCAGGCCGACCTTCAGGACGACGCCGATGTCGGGCGGTGCGAGGGCGACGAGGCGGGCGATCGCTCCGGGCCCGCTGGCGCCCATCTCGGCGACCAGGAACTCGGTGTCGTGCGTGACGCGCAGCATCGTCATCGGGCCGCCGACCTCGTTGTTGAACGAGGCGTGCGACGCGACGGTCGGGCCGACCCGGCCGAGGATCTCGCGCAGTAGGTTCTTCGTCGTGGTCTTGCCGTTGGAGCCGGTGATGCCGACGACGCGCAGCCGGCCCGCCTCCCGAACCCGCGCCACGACCGTCTTCGCCAGCGCGGCGAGGGCGACGGTCGCGTCGGCGACGACGACCTGCGGCACGTCGAGGTCGAGCGGGCGCTCGACGATCAGCAGCGCGGCGCCCCGCTCGAGCGCGGACGCCGCGAAGTCGTGCCCGTCCATCGTCTCGCCGACGCGCGCGACGAACACCCCGCCGGGGGTGACCTCGCGGGAGTCGGTGTCCACCGGTCCGTCGACGACCGCGGCACCGGCGGAGGACGGGTGCACGACGCCCTGCACGGCGGTCGCGATCTCGTCGAGCATGAGCGCGATCACCGGAGGGGACTGCCTGCCGCCGAGTTCGCCGTCTGCACCCCGGCCACCTCCCGCACGTCCCGCATCCGGTGGCCCAGCGTAGAGGATGCCTGCTGCGACGCTTCGGTCACCACGAGGTCGGGAGGTCCGGGGAGGTCGTGCCGGAGGGCACCACTCCACCGGCCTGCAGCGCCCTGGCCATGACCTTCTGCCAGATCGGCGCGGTCGCCTGGGACGTGTTCAGCTTCGTCGGCTGGGACAGCGCGACGTAGACGACGTACGTCGGGTCGTCCGCCGGGGCGATGCCCGCCATCGACACGAGGTAGTCCTTCGAGTAGCCGCCGGAGGAGTCCACCTCCTGCGCCGTGCCGGTCTTGGTCGCGACCCGGTACCCGGGGATGGCGACGTCGGCCCGCAGCCAGCCCTTCGTCGCGACGTTCTCGAGCATGCGCACCGTGCTGCCGGCCGCGGTGGTCGAGATGACCCGCTTCGCCGTGCCGTTCGCCGGCGCCGTGACCGCGCCGCCCGCCGTCGTGCAGGAGTCGACGAGGCGGACCGGGAGGCGCAGGCCGCCGTTCGCGATTGTCTGGTAGGCGCTCGCCATCTGCACGGCCGACACGGTCAGGCCCTGGCCGAACATCGTCGCGTAGCGCGTCTGCGGGTCCCAGTCGGGCGCGTCGGAGCCGAAGGAGCCGCCCGCCTCCGCACCGAAGCCGACCGCCGTCGGCGCACCGAACCCGTACGCCTTCAGGTAGGCGAGGCGCGTGGCGTCGGAGATCCTGGCGCCGAGCTGCGAGATGCCGGTGTTGCTCGACTGCACGAGCACGCCGGTCAGGGTGAGGTGCTCGTTCCCGTGCATCTCGCTGTCGTTGATGTCGGCGCCGTCGGCGGTCATCAGGCGGTAGGGGGCGACGACCTGGGTCGCGGGCATCGCCGCGCCCGAGTCGAGCAGCATCGAGGCGGTGACCGCCTTCATGGTCGAGCCGGGTTCGTAGGGCGCGGTGAACGACCGCGACCCGAGTGCGGACGCATCGGTGTCCGCGGTCTTCGAGGGGGTGTTCGGGTCGACCGTCGGCCAGTCCGCGACGGCGAGCAGCTTGCCCGTCCTCACCTCCTCCACCACCACGGATCCCCAGGCGGCGCCGGTCTGCCTCGCCCGCTGGGCCAGCACCTGCTGCGTGTAGTACTGGAGGTCGCGGTCGATCGTGAGCCGGATCGTGCCGCCCGGCTTCGCCGCCGTGACGACGGTCTCCGAGCCGGGGATCGGGGGGCCGTCCAGCCCCCGCTCGGCGATGGACTCGCCGTCCGTGCCGGCGAGGCAGGTGTTCTCGGCGCGCTCGACCCCGGCGAGCGCGGTCTGGTCCGCCCCGACGAAGCCGAGCAGGTTCCCGGCGACGGCGCCGGCCGGGTAGGTGCGCTTCGAGACGGCCTGGTAGTAGAGCCAGCCGAGGTCGAGCGCCTGCACCTTCTCGAGCCGGGAGAAGGAGATCTGCTTCGCGAGCAGCGCGTAGCTCGACTTCGGGTCGGCGGTGAGCGCCGCCTGCACGGTGGCCTGGTCCACCCCGAGCGCGGTCGCGATGCGTCCGGCGTCGCGGGCGACGTGGCCGGCCTTCGCGGCGATCCACGGCACCGCGGTGACCGTGTAGCGCGTGACGGTCGTCGCCAGCACGGTGCCGCGCGCATCGACGATGTCGCCGCGCGGACCCGGCAGCACGCTCGTGACGCTGCGCCGGTCCTTGGAGGCGGTCCGCAGCGCATCGGCCTGCACGACCTGCACGTCGGTGAGACGCACGAGGAACACTCCAGCGAGCAGCAGGACCGTCAGCAGCACGAACGCGGGCCGCCATCGCGCCCGACGCCGGTGCTCGCGCATCCGCCCCTCCATCCGCCGGGATGGGTTCCCCGGCCCGGTGAACCTAGGTGAGGTCGAGCGGCGGGCGGCGGAGGCGCGCGCCGCGGTCGGCGCCTTCGTCACCCTCCCGCGGCGGCTTGGTGCGGTCGATTCCGACTGGTGCGGTGGTGATCGCTCCCGCACCAGTCGGCAATCACCGCAGAAGCCCCGCAGGCGGGTCAGCCGACGATGCCGCCGGGCTCCGATGCCTGACCGGCGGCCGCCGAGGTGCTGCCCAGGACCGCGCCGGTGCGGGCGTCGAGGTAGGCGGGCGAGTCGTCGGGCACCATGCCGAGCGCCGCGGCGCGGGCCGCGAGGTGCTGCGGCGCGGCCATGGCCCGCAGCGTCTCCGCCTGCACCTGCTGCTGGCGGGAGAGGAGGTCGGACTGCTGCTGCAGCGAAGCGAGCCGGTAGGCGCCGTTCGCGGTGCCGATCGACAGCAGCAGCTGCGCCGCGACGACGCAGACGACGCCGCCGAGCACCGCGGCCCCGGCGAGCACCTTCGGTCGGGCGAGCGCGGCCGGGCGAGGAGCGACGGCGGCTGTGGTGTCGACGACCGGAGCGGCCTCGACGGGACGGGCCGGCAGCGGCCGGCGGACGGGATCGAATGCGTATGCGGTGCTCAAGACGAACAGTCCCCCAACTGTGTGACATCCATGTCTCAGGCGGTGCGGTGATCCCCCCGGATCCGCTCCGCCGCCCGGAGCCGCACGGATGCGGCCCTCGGGTTCCGTTCCACCTCCGCCTCCGCCGCCTTGGGTGCACCCCGAGTCAGCATCGTGAAGGTGGGAGCCGTGTCGTCGGTCTCGATCGGGAGCCCTCGCGGGGCGGTCGAGACGGTCCGGGCGGCGAGCGCCCGTTTGACGATCCGGTCCTCGAGGGAATGGTAGGACAGCAGCACGATCCGGCCACCGGTGGATATCCGGTCGAGGGCCCTCGGAACCGCCCGCTCGAGCACCTCGAGTTCGCGGTTGACCTCGATCCGCAGCGCTTGGAACACGCGTTTGCCCACGTGGCCGCGACCTTTCAGCGCGGCGGGCGTCGCGCGCTCCAGCACGGCCACCAGCTCGGCCGAACCCCGGATTGGGGTGGCCTCCCGCGCCGCTGCGATCGCCCGCGCGTAGCGGTCGGCGAGCCGCTCCTCGCCGTAGATCCGGAAGATCCTGGACAGCGCCTTCGGGTCGTACTCGTTGACGATCGCCGCCGCCGTGCGGGTCTCCCCCGGGTCCATCCGCATGTCCAGCGGCACGTCGCGGGCGTAGCTGAAGCCCCGGTCGTCCTGGTCGAGCTGCATCGACGAGACGCCGAGATCGAAGAGGACGCCGTCGACGGAATCCACGTCGAGGTCGTCGAGCACCTCCGGGATCGCGTCGTAGACCGCGTGGGCCGGCTGGAAGCGGCCGCCGAACCGCGCGAGCCGCGTACCGGCGAGCCGGAGGGCGTCCGGGTCCCGGTCGACGCCGACGAGGGTCGTGCGCGGGAAGCGCGTCAGCAGCACCTCCGCGTGGCCGCCGAGCCCGAGCGTCGCATCGACCACGACGGTCGGCGTCTCCCGGTCGAGCGCGGGCGCCAGCAGCGCCAGCGTCGTCTCGAGCAGGACGGGGACGTGGAGCGGAGTGGAGGCGTGGCCTCCGGGATCCTCCGGACCGTTCATCCCGATACCCATCCGTGGACCGGACCTGGCACCGGGGAAGTGTGACAGGGGCGGACGGACGGGCGACCTGGCACCGGGGAAGTGTGTCAGGGATCCCGTCACGGCTGGGACTCGGGAGGCACGGGCTAGAGGATCCCGGGGACCACCTCGCCCTCGACGGACGCGAACGCGTCCTCGGTCTCGGCCAGGTGCCGCTCCCATGCGGCGGCGTCCCAGATCTCGACCCGGTCGCCGACGCCGAGGACCGCGAGCTCGCGCTCGAGGCCCGCGTACGTGCGGAGGGCGGGCGGGATCGTCACCCGGCGCTGCTTGTCCGGCGTCTCGTCGTGCGCGCCGGAGAGGAACACCCGGAGGTAGTTCCTCGCGTCGCGACTCGTGACGGGCGCCTGGCGGATCTTCTCGTGCACGCGGTCGAACTCGTCGCGCGCGTACACGTAGAGGCACCGCTCCTGCCCACGGGTGATGACCACGCCGTCGGCGAGGTCGTCCGCGAACCTGGCAGGAAGGATGATCCGCCCCTTCTCGTCGAGACGCGGTGAGTAGGTACCGAGGAACACGGCACCGACCCCTCGCCATCTGCGTGACCAGCGACGCTGGCGTGCCCCACTTTACTCCACTCTCCTCCACTCAGACCACTCCGATTCGGATTCGTCCTCACGGCGCTCCCCGGGAACGACAGAACGCCCCGTGGCCGGAGCCACGGGGCGTTCTGTCGAGTCGGGAGAAGATCAGGGCTGGCGGCGGCGCTCCCAGCGCTGCGAGAGCCGGTCCATGAAGCCGGAGGGACGCGCGCCGGGCGCGGAGGGGAACCCGGCCGGCCCTCGTCGGGTCCGGACGCCGATGGCGATCAGCACGCCGGCGAACATCGCCACGAATCCCAGCGCGCCGATCGGCCAGCTGTGGCCCAGCACCCCGAGGATGATGACGGCCATGCCGGCGGCGACCAGCAGCACGCCGCCCACGACGGCGCCGTAGCTGATCCGCCCCTGGGCCCGGCCGACGGACGCGACGAAATCGGCGTCGCCGTGGTAGAGGCTGCGCTCCATCTCGTCGAGGAGGCGCTGCTCCTGCTCGGAAAGTGGCATCCGGGTCCCTCTTCTCTCAGGGGTGGACTGGCCGCGCGGCCGTGAGCGGCGCCAGTGTACAAGGCGGGCTCGTGGCTAGGCTAGGCGGTGTGAGCACCGGTGGCCGACTCGTCGACCTCGTGCAGAACCGGATCGACGAGTTCCTCGACGCCCGAGCACCGATTCTCGCCGCCATCTCGGACGACACCGCGCCGATCGAGATGATTTCGAGGGACTTTCTGAGATTCGGGAAGCGGTTCAGGGCCCGGTTCGCGTACTGGGGCTGGCAGTCCGTGCAGGGAACGGGGTCGTCCGACGACATCTTCGGCGACTCGCGCAGCAGGGACGTGCCCGCGGTCGTCGGTGTCGCGGCCGCGCTGGAGCTGTTCCACGCCGCCGCGCTGGTGCACGACGACCTGATCGACGCCTCCGACACCCGCCGTGGAGCGCCGTCCGCGCACCGCCGCTTCGAGCGCGAGCACCGCGACCGCAGCTTCGTGGGCGACGCGACCCGCTTCGGCGACTCCTCCGCGATCCTGCTCGGCGACCTGCTGCTCGTGTGGAGCGACGAGCTGTTCTCGGAGTCGCTCGACCAGTTGTCGGACCGGGACAACGCCCGGGCGGCGCGCGCCGAGTTCAACCGGATGCGCACCGACGTCACCGCGGGCCAGTACCTCGACATCGTCGCGGAGGCGTCGTGGCCGCACGTCCGCGAGGGTCGCGAGGTCGACACCGCCATCACCGTCATCACCTACAAGTCCGCGAAGTACTCGATCGAGGCGCCGCTCGCGATCGGCGCATCCCTGGGCGGGGCGTCGATGCCGCAGATGGCCGCCCTGCGCGAGTTCGGGCTGCCGCTCGGTGTCGCCTTCCAGCTGCGCGACGACCTGCTGGGCGTCTTCGGCGACAGCGAGGTCACCGGCAAGCCCACGGGCGACGACCTGGTGGAGGGGAAGCGCACCGTGCTCGTCGCGCTCGCGCGCCGCGCGCTGCCCACCTCCGCCCGCCGCACGGTGGACGAGCTGCTCGGCGACCCGGAGCTGACGGTCGAGCAGGTGCAGATGCTGCAGGAGACGATCCGCGGCTCCGGCGCGATCGACGAGGTCGAGCAGCTGATCGCCGCCAACGTCGAGCGCGCGCTCGAGGCGCTGGACGGCGCACCGCTCACGGCCGACGCCCGCGACGCCCTCTCCCGCCTCGCGGACTCGATCAGCGTCCGCACGGCCTGAGCGACCCGCCGGTCGCAGCAGCGATCAGAAGGCGAGGGCCTGCGCGACCCGGCGGACCTCGGCCTTGCGGCCCGCGAGGAGCGCGTCGATCGGGGCGACGCCGAGGCTGTCGTCGGGCTCGAGCAGCCAGGTGACGGACTCGTCGTTGTCGAAGCCGCTGTCCGACAGCAGGATCGCGGTGCCGCGCAGCTCGGGCAGGGGCCCCTCGTCGTCGAGGAACACCTCCGGCACCGACAGCACGCCGTCGCGGCGCATCGCCAGCAGGGTCCGGTCCTCGATCAGCCTGCGCACGCGGCTCGGCGTCGAGTCGAGCCGCTCCACCAGGTCGGGGACGGTCAGCCAGGTCCGCTCGTTCATGCCGGTCACGGGAGACAAGGATGCCAGGGCTCGAACTGGGGTCAGCGTTCCGGGGGGCGAACGCGGGTCCCAGCGGCCACGTCCATTGACTTCGGGGACGCCGTTTGGGACTGTGCGCTCACGCCCCTCGGGGGATGGGCGAGAACAGGATGGACATGAGTTCCACGCTTTCGGAGCAGGAGCGACTGGCGCGGGCCGACGGGGGACGGCACACGGGCGACCGCGGCGCGCTGCGGACACGGCTCGGGGCAGCCGGTCGTCTCATGGGGTCGCTCGCCCGGTCCGTCGCACCGTCCGGCGACCTGTCGGTCGGCGGCGACCGCGACGGTCGCTGGTCGCGGCCTTCGGCCGACGCCGAACCGATGCGCCGCGCCCGCGAGGGCGCGATCGAGGTCGAGGTCGCCCAGGGCGAGACCGTGTTCGACATCGCCGCGCGCCACGGCGTCTCGACCGCGAGCGTGCTCGCGCTCAACGGGCTGGGGTGGAGGACCGCGTTGGCCACCGGCCAGACCCTGCTCGTCAAGCCGCACGAGAGCCGCCCGGCCACGACCTCCGTCGCCGACGAGCTGCACCGGCACCGTGTCTCCCGCGACGAGACGATCTCCTCCATCGCACAGCGCCACGGCGTCGGGACCGCCGCCGTCCTCCTCGCGAACGGGCTGTCCCGCGGCAGCACCGTCCGCGCCGGCCAGCAGCTCGTGATCCCCGTGCCGAACCTGCGGAAGACCGGCTCCGGCGCGGTCACGCTCACCGGCGAGATGCGGGAGAACGCACGCGTCGTCCTGGCGGTCGGGCGGGAGGCCGGCGTGCCGGACGACGGCATCGTCATCGCCCTCACCGCCGCGATGCAGGACTCCTCCCTGCACAACCTCGCATTCGGGGAGGCCGACGCGGTCGGGCTCTTCCAGCAGCGGCCGAGCCTCGGCTGGGGCGATGAGGATGCGCTGCTCGATCCTCGTCACGCCGCGATCGCGTTCTTCGGCGGCTCCGGCAGCGGCATCGTCGCGCCGGCGACGGGGCTGCTCGACGTGGGCGGCTGGGAGTTCATGAGCATCGGCGAGGCCGCGTACGCGGTGCAGCGGGGCGCCTCCCCCGCGGCGTACGGCAAGTGGGAGCGCGCCGCTCGCGGGTGGCTGCAGGACCTCGAGCGCGCAGGGCGCTGACCCGGCCGAACCTGGACGGGGACCGAGGAGAACGGCGCCGCACCGGGCCCGTGCCCGGGCTCCGTCACCGCCGCTCCTTACACTGCCCGACGTGACCGCCGCGCCTCCCGACCCCATGGTGGGCCGGCTGCTGGACGGGCGATATCAGATCCGTGCGCGCATCGCGCGGGGCGGCATGGCGACGGTCTACCTCGCCACCGATCTGCGGCTGGAGCGCCGCGTCGCGGTCAAGATCATGCACGCGCATCTGGCAGACGACGCCGCGTTCCGCGACCGGTTCATCCAGGAGGCGCGCAGCGCCGCGCGGCTCGCGCACCCGAACGTGGTCAACGTCTTCGACCAGGGCCAGGACCTCGGCACGGCGTACCTGGTGATGGAGTACCTGCAGGGCATCACCCTCCGCGACCTCCTCGGCGAGTACGGCCGCCTCACGCCCGAGCAGACGATGGACATTCTGGAGGCGGTGCTCGCCGGTCTCGTCGCCGCGCACAAGGCCGGGATCATCCACCGTGACCTGAAGCCCGAGAACGTGCTGCTGGCCGACGACGGCCGGATCAAGATCGGCGACTTCGGACTCGCCCGCGCCGCGACGAGCCACACCGCGAGCGGCCAGGCGCTGCTCGGGACGATCGCCTACCTCTCCCCCGAGCTCGTCACCCGCGGTATCGCGGACACCAGGAGCGACATCTACGCGGTCGGCATCATGATGTACGAGATGCTCACCGGCGAGCAGCCGTTCAAGGGCGAGCAGCCGGTGCAGATCGCCTACCAGCATGCGAACGACTCGGTTCCGGCGCCGTCGCTGAAGAACCCCGCGATTCCGGCGCTGCTCGACGACCTGACCCTGTGGGCGACCTCCCGGGATCCGGAGGACCGCCCCCGCGACGCCCGGGCGATGCTCGACCAGCTGTTCGAGACGCAGCACCTGATGGCGGACGGGGTGGAGGCGGCGCGCAAGCGCCCCGCGACCCAGCGCACCGCCGTGATCCCCTCCTCGTCCGCGGCCGCCACCCGCGTGCTGACCACCGCCGACGTCCGACCGGCAGCACCGAAACGTGGTGAAGTCACCGACGTCATCGAGCGGCTGCGGGCCGCGACGGCGAAGGCGCATCGCCGAGGGGCGTGGGCGTTCGGCGCGGTGCTCGTCGCCGGTGCGCTGGCTGCGGGCACCGGCTGGTACTACGGCGGGGGCCCGGGCTCGACCTCGGCGCTGCCCGCGGTGTCCGGCATGACCGAGGACGGCGCCGCCCGGAAACTCGCGGCGCAGGGGTTCCGCCTCGGGCCTTCGAAGCGAGCCTGGAGCACGGAGGATTCCGGCACGGTCGCCACGACCGACCCGAAGCCGGGCGCCACGCTCTCGCACGGCGCGACGGTCTCGCTCGTGCTGTCGCGCGGCGCGCAACCGGCCTCGGTCCCGGCGGTGAAGGGCGACACCGTCGCGGCGGCGACCGCGGCGGTCGCCGCTGCCCGCCTGACGCTCGGTCAGCAGGTCGAGCGGACATCGAGCCGCGCGGCCGGCACGGTGCTCCGCCTGATCGACGCGGACGGCGACACCGTGCCGGCCGCCGCCGAGGTCCCGGCCGGTACGACCGTGCGCCTCGTCGTCTCGACCGGCCCCACCGCGCCACCGACCACCCCGTAGGGAGCAGTTCAGCAGGACTCAGCACCATCAGCAGGACTCACCGGGCGTTTCCGTCCTGCTGATGGTGCTGAATCCTGCCGTCGTGCTCGGGCGGGGCTCAGCGGCGGGAGTGCTTCGCCAGCTCCTCGGCCACCAGGAACGCGAGCTCGAGCGACTGCATGTGGTTCAGCCGCGGGTCGCAGAGCGACTCGTAGCGGGTGGCGAGCGTCTGCTCGTCGATGTGCTCCGAGCCGCCGAGGCACTCGGTCACGTCGTCGCCGGTCAGCTCCACGTTCATGCCGCCCGGATGCGTACCCGCGCCGCGGTGCGCCTCGAAGAAGCCGATGACCTCGTCGACGACGTCGTCGAAGCGGCGCGTCTTGTAGCCGGTCGGCGTCGTGATCCCGTTGCCGTGCATCGGGTCGGTGATCCAGAGCGGCGTCGCCGCGAAGCCCTTCGCCGCCTCGAGCAGCGGAGGCAGGGTGTCCCGGATCCTCGACGAGCCCATCCGCGTGATCAGCGTCAGACGGCCGGGCTCGCGGTCCGGGTCGAGCAGGTCGACGAGGCGCTCCAGCTCGTCCGACGTCATGCCCGGTCCGACCTTCACCCCGATCGGGTTGCGGATCCGACGGAAGAAGTCGACGTGCGCGCCGCCCAGCTGCCGGGTGCGCTCCCCGATCCAGATGAAGTGGCCGGAGGTGTCGACCGGCGTCCCGTTGCGGGAGTCGATCCTGGTCAGCGCGCGCTCGTACTCGAGCAGCAGCCCCTCGTGCGCCGTGTAGAACTCGACGCGCTTCAGCTCGTCGAAGTCCGCGCCGGCGGCCTCCATGAACCTCACGGCGAGATCGATCTCGCGCGCGAGGCCCTCGTACCGCTGGTTCGCCGGGTTCGCGGCGAAGCCGCGGTTCCAGCTGTGCACCTCGCGGAGGTCGGCGAACCCGCCCTGCGTGAACGCGCGCACGAGGTTCAGCGTGGAGGCGGCGGTGTGGTACCCGCGGACCAGCCGGGCGGGGTCGTGACGGCGTGACTCGGGCGTGAAGTCGTACCCGTTCACGATGTCGCCGCGGTACGCGGGCAGGGTCACGCCGCCGCGCGTCTCCGAGTCGCTCGACCGGGGCTTCGCGAACTGGCCCGCCATGCGGCCCATCTTCACGACCGGCATGGAGGCGCCGTAGGTGAGCACCACCGCCATCTGCAGGATCGTCTTCACCCGCGCCCGGATGCGGTCGGCCGTCGCGGCCTCGAAGGTCTCCGCGCAGTCGCCGCCCTGCAGCACGAACGCGTGACCGGCGGCCGCGGTCGCGAGTCTCGTCCGCAGCTGATCGATCTCACCGGCGAACACGAGCGGGGGCATGGAGCGCACCTCGGCGACGGCGGCCTCCGCCTCGGCGGGGTCGTCCCACGTCGGCTGCTGCAGCACCTCCAGGGTGCGCCAGTGGTCGAGCCCCGCGACCACCTCGGGGCGCGCGGGCACGACGGGATCCTCGAAGGACGACAGCACGGGCGCTTCCCTCGTCACGCGGCACGGGCGGCAGACGCCTGCCGCAGGGTGCTCGCGTACGCGTCCACGTACTCCTGGCCCGAGAGCTTCGCGATCTCGACCATGATCTCGTCGGTGATCGACCGGAGCACGAACCGGTCCCCCTCCATACCCTCGAAGCGGGAGAAGTCGAGCGGTTCGCCGATCACGACACCGACCCGGCGCACCTTCGGGATCTTCGACCCGATCGGCATCGCCTTGTCGGTGTCGAACATCGCGACGGGGACCACCGGGGCCTTGCCCTCGAGGATCATCCGGGCGACGCCGGTGCGGCCGCGGTAGAGCTTGCCGGTCGGGCTGCGCGTCCCCTCCGGGTAGATACCCAGCACGCCGCCGTGCTGCAGCACCTGCACCCCCGTGTCGAGCGACGCCTCGCTGGCCTTGCCGCCCGATCGGTCGATCGGCAGCTGACCGACCCCGTTCATGAACGTCCGGATGGCGAATCCCCTGATGCCCTTCCCGGTGAAGTAGTCGCTCTTGGCGAGGAAGGTCACCTTGCGCCGCAGCATCAGCGGCAGGAACAGCGAGTCGACGATCGAGACGTGGTTCGACGCGAGGATGACCGCCCCCGTCGTCGGCACGTTCTCGATGCCGGAGACCCACGGCCGGAACGTCGCGTTCAGATACGGCGCCAGGAAGAGGTTCTTGATGAGCCAGTACAGCATCGAGGGTCTCCTTCCCCGGCGGATCCCGACGAGGCTACCGGGTCGCCGGGGCGGACCCGGATCCCGGCCTCAGGGCGCGGAGGCGGTCGCGTGCGGGTCCGCCTGGAGGCGCGCGAGGTCTGCCGCGCCCACCACGCCCGCCTCGTTGCCGAGCTGGGCGACGGCGAACACCGGCTCGGGATGGAACCCGCGAGCCGGGAGGTGGTCCGAGTACGCGCGGCGGACCGGGTCGAGCAGGCGGTCGCCGGCGTCGGCCACCCCGCCGCCGATCACGAACAGCTGCGGATCGAGGACGACGGCGAGGCTGGAGCAGGCCTGGCCGAGCCAGGAGCCGAGCTCGCTCAGCGCGGCGATCGCGCCGGGATCCCCCTCCTGCACCAGCCGGCCGATGACGGCGCCCTCGAGCACCCCTCCCGCGCGCTCGCGCTCGGCGGCCAGCGCCCGGCCGATGCCGCCCGAGTCCGCGATCTCGCCCGCCATGCGCTGCAGCGCCCGACCCGAGCCGTACTGCTCGATGCAGCCGCGCGCGCCGCACCCGCACAGGATCCCGTCGGGCACGACGCGCAGGTGCCCCAGCTCGCCGGCGACGCCGAAGCCGCCGCGCAGGAGGCGGTCGTCGACGATCACCGCCCCGCCGACCCCGGTGCCCGAGGTCAGCATCACCATGTCGGAGACCAGGCGGCCGGCGCCGAAGTGGAACTCCGCCCAGCCGGCCGCGTTGGCGTCGTTGTCGATCACGAGGGGCAGGTGGAGGCGCGCCTCCAGCCGCTCCCGCAGCGGCTCGTTGCGCCACGGGATGTTCGGCGTGTAGTACACGGTGCTCTGGGCGGCGTCGATGAAGCCGGGGGCCGCGACCCCGACGGGCAGCCGCTCGCCGTCGGCGAGGGTCTCGATCATCGAGACGATCGCCTCCTCGATCGCGTCCGAGTCGCGCGCATCGGTGGGCACCCGCTCGAAGCGCTCGATGGCGCCCAGCTCGTCGACGATCCCGCCGGCGATCTTCGTCCCGCCGATGTCGATCCCGATCGCGTGCACGGCAGAGGAGCCTAAGCGGAAAGGCGCCTCCGGCCCCGTCTGCCGCCTCCTGGTACCCCGCCCGATACCATCGACCCCACCCAGGCGAAGGAGCTTCGAGTGCAGCAGACCGAGACGCGGATCCTCGTGGATCCCGAGCCGGCACTGAACGTCGCCGAGCTGCTCGCGCAGCGCGCGTCGCGCACACCCGACCTGGTGCTGTTCCAGGTCCCCGACGGCGCCCCGTCGAGTGCCGCAGGACCGCGCGGGTGGCGCCCGATCACCGCCGCCCAGTTCCAGCAGCGCGTCGTCGACGTCGCGAAGGGGTTCGTCGCGGCGGGGATCCAGCCGGGCGACCGGATCGGGCTGCTCTCCTCCACCCGCTACGAGTGGTCCGTCGTCGACTTCGCCGCCTGGTACGCCGGGGCGCTCGTCGTGCCCGTGTACGAGACGAGCTCGCCGGACCAGGTGCGCCACATCCTCGAGGACTCCGACGCCGCCGCGATCGTGGTCGAGACCGCGGAGCACTACACCCGCGTCGACGAGGTGCAGGCGGACCTCCCGAACCTCCACTCGGTGTGGCAGCTGCACCTCGGCGGCCTCGACAAGCTCGCCGCGTCGGGGCGCGACGTGCCCGACCAGGAGATCGAGCGCCGTCGGCGGCTCGCGGTCGCGTCCGACACCGCGACCATCATCTACACGGCCGGGACGACCGGGAAGCCGAAGGGCTGCGTGCTCACGCACGGCAACTTCGTCGAGCTGACGCGCAACGTCACGATCGACATCCCCGAGATCGTGCACGAGCAGGCCGCGACCCTGCTCTTCGTGACCCTCGCGCACGTCTTCGCGCGGTTCATCTCCGTGCTGGCCGTCTCCGGCGGCATCCGCGTCGGGCACCAGGCGGACACCTCCCAGCTGGTGCCGTCGCTCGGCTCGTTCAAGCCGACGTTCCTGCTCGCCGTGCCGCGGGTGTTCGAGAAGGTCTACAACTCCGCCGAGCAGCGGGCGGAGGCGTCCGGCCGCGGCGCCGCGTTCCGCTGGGCCGTCGACGTCGGCGTCCGCTGGTCGGAGGCGAAGGTCGCCGGCCGCGTGCCGCTCGCGCTCGCGGTGCAGTACCGGGCCGCCGACGCGCTCGTGTTCCGGAAGCTGCGCGCCGTGCTGGGCGGGCAGTGCCGCTGGGCCGTGTCCGGGTCGGCGCCGCTCGGCAAGCGGCTGAACCACTTCTACCGCGCCATCGGGGTGACGATCCTGGAGGGCTACGGGCTGACGGAGACCACTGCGCCGATCACGGTCAACCGGCCAGCCGCAGCGAAGGTCGGCACCGTCGGTCCACCGCTGCCCGGCTCCGCGATCCGGATCGCCGCCGACGGCGAGATCGAGGTGAGCGGCATCGGCGTCTTCCCCGAGTACATCCACAACGCGAAGGCGACCGCGGAGGCGTTCGACGGCGAGTGGTTCCGGACCGGCGACATCGGCTCCCTCGACGACGACGGGCACCTGCTGATCACGGGCAGGAAGAAGGAGATCATCATCACGGCGGGCGGCAAGAACGTCTCCCCCGCCGAGCTCGAGGACCCGATCCGCGCCGACCCGATCGTCAGCCAGGTCGTGGTCGTCGGCGACCAGCGGCCGTTCATCGCCGCGCTCGTCACCCTCGACACCGAGATGCTGCCCGCCTGGCTGAAGAACAAGGGCGAGGACGAGCGCCTGCCGGTGATGGAGGCGGCGAAGCTGCCGGTCGTCCGTGCCGAGATCCAGCAGGCGATCGACACCGCGAACACGCAGGTGTCCCGCGCGGAGGGCGTCCGCGCCTACCGGATCCTCGCCGACGACTTCACCGAGGCGTCGGGCGAGCTGACGCCGAAGATGAGCATCAAGCGCCACGTCATCCTCGACAAGCGCAGCGCCGACATCGACGCGCTGTACGCGGAGGCGAAGAAGGAGCAGGTCGGCTCGGCGCGGTGAGCTTCTGCACGCTGGGTGGTGAGTGGGCGGGCTTTCCGAGGTCCGGTGCGTTCGTGCGTGGTGAAGGGCGCCTTGACGGTGGGTGGGTGCGGGCTTCTCGAGGTCCGATGCGATCGTGCGTGGGAAGGGCGCCTTGACGGTGGGCGGGTGGCGGGCTTCTCGAGGTTCGGTGCGTTCGTGCGTGGTGAAAGCGCCTGGACGGTGGGGGCGGGGTGTCGGGGTCGGTTCTGCATCGGGTGTAGGACTGCGACGCCGGTGTAGGATCAGAACTGCGGTTTCGACCTACACCCGCTTCAGCGTCCTACACGACGGACGTCGGGTGCTGCGGATTCAGGAAAAGGGTCAGTGTTCAGGACGGATCGCCGGATCCGTCCTGAACGACGACCCGTTTCCTGAGCAAGCAACCATGGTTCGCAATTCAGGAACGCGACGGACCCGCGGACGCACCCCCGCGCCCACTTCCCGGCCTCCCTCGCGGCGAGAACGCCATACGCAGCAGGGACGCTCCCACCCGCATGGCCGCGAAGCGCTACGACAGGAACCAGGGCGCCTTGCGCACCTCGGCCATCGCCTCCCGACGCACAGCAGGCTCGAGGCGGGTGAGGTAGAGCCTGCCGTCGAGGTGGTCCTGCTCGTGCTGCAGCGCCTCGGCGAGCACGCCCTCGCCGATCACCTCCGCGGTCGAGCCGTCCAGGAGGCGGCCGACGCTGCGGGCCCACGGGTACCGCTTCGTCGGGAACACGAGGTCGGGCACCGAGAGGCAGCCCTCGTCGAAGTCGACGGGTTCACCGCGCACCTCCACCAGCTCGGGATCGAGCAGGTAGCCGATCCGGCCCTCCACGTTGTACGCGAAGGCCCGCAGCGCGACACCGATCTGGTTCGCGGCGACGCCCGCCCGGCCGGGGACCTGCACGGTGTCGAGCAGATCGGCGACCAGCGCCGCCACGGTCGCGCCCGGTTCGCCGACCGGTTCGCAGACGGTCCGCAGGACCGGATCGCCGAAGAGCCGGATGTCCCGGACGCTCAACCCTCGCGGCGCGTCGGCAGGCCGTCGGCGACCAGCGCGGCGAGTGTGCGGGCCGCGTCCTTCGTGCCCTGCTTCAAGTTCTTGTAGTCCACGACGGAGCCGGCGGCGAGCTGCGGGTCGTAGGGGATCCGCACGATGTCGCGCACGCGGGAGGCGAAGTGCGACTCGATCTCGTCGAGCTTCACGAGCGACGTGCCATGGGTCGCCGTGTTGATCGCGACGACCGCGTTCCGGACGAGGTCGCCGTACCCGTTCGCCTCCAGCCAGGTCAGCGTCTCGGAGGCGAGGCGCGCCTCGTCGACGCTGCCGCCGGACACGATCACGACCGAGTCGGCCCGCTGCAGCGTCGCGCGCATCACCGAGTGGACGATGCCGGTGCCGCAGTCCGTGAGCGCGATCGAGTAGAACCGCGCGGCGAGATCGGCGACCACGTTGTAGTCGTTCTCGTCGAACGCCTCCGACAGCAGCGGGTCGGTGTCGGACGCCAGGATGTCGAGCCGCGTCTCGTCGCGCGAGACGAGGGTCGTGAAGTCGGTGAATCCGCTGATCGCGTTGGCCCGGGTCACGACGTCCCGCACGGTCGCGCGGGTCTGCTTCGTCACCCGCTCGGAGAGCGTGCCGCGGTCCGGGTTCGCATCGATCGCGATGATGCGGTCCTCGCGGAGCGTCGCCATCGTCATCCCGAGCAGGGTGGTGACCGTCGTCTTCCCGACGCCGCCCTTGCGGGTCAGCACCGGGACGAAGCGGGTGCCGCCCTCGAACGCCTTGGTGATCCTGGCGACCTCATCCTTGCGCGTGCGCTCGAGCGGTGAGTCACCGAGGTTCAGGCGGTGCAGCGTCGCCGCGTAGACGAACCGGTTCCAGCCGCCGGTGGGCTTCTCGCGGACCCGGCCGCCGTTCTCGATCAGGCGGTCCGCGGTGAGCATCGCGGCGGACTCGGGCTCGTCGGTCGAGGGAGGCGTGCCGTTGCGGCGCTCGCGGCGCGTGGCGGATCCGGCGCCGTCGAGGCGGGGCATCTCCCCCGTCGCGCCCGGGCGGTGGTCGCCGAACGCGCCGGGCGGCGGGACCGGCGCGCCGAGCAGGGCGTCGTAAGCGCTGCCCGTGCGACGCGGGACGGACATCGAACCCGTTGCACGCGGCAGCGAGCCGGTCGAGCGCGGGAGCGGGCCGGTGGCACGGGAGAAGGACCCGGTGGTCGCGCGCGCCGTCGAACCCGTGATCAGCGCGTCGAACGCGTGCTCGCCGGTGTTCCCCGCGACGATCTCGACGCTCGACGTCGCTCCGGCGAGCGAACCGGGGTCGACCGGGACGTCGTCGATCGCGACGGCGGCCTCGGCCTCGGGGATGTCCGACTTCGGCAACGGCGGCAGATCGATCTCGATGGAGGGATGCTGCTGCACCGGGAAGCGCGCGAACGAGGACAGGTCGGTACCGGCGGCGCGGGTCACGAGCGCCACCTGCACGGGTCCGTCGCCGAACTCGGTGTCGTCCTCCATGCGGGCGCCGTCCAGCAGACCGCCGGACACGTCCGGCTTCATGCGCTTGTTGGCCACGGCTTCCACTTCCTCGAGCGGTCGATGTCTCGACTGTAACTTGAGAGTTCTGCTCCCCCCGGAAGCGGCACGGCGCGGCGGCCGTGCGCCCGTTCTGGGGGCGTGCCCCGAGGGTTCCGGGGGCGAGCGCCGGGGTAGCGCGACCCCAGTGTGCACCCCGCGACCTGTCCGGTGCAGACGTGCACGGATCAGGGGATCCGGCGGCTGCCGCGGAGCGGCGGTGCCGGATCTCCCGATCCGTGAACGGCGCGGGGCCTACTCGACGACGAGCAGGAGGTCCTGGGCCTCGACCTGCGCGGTTTTCGACACCGCGACGCGGGTGACCGTGCCGGCGACGGGGGTGGTGATGGAGGCCTCCATCTTCATCGCCTCGATCGTCGCGATCGTCTCACCGGCCGCGACGGTCGCACCCTGCTCGACCTTGACCGTGACGACGCCGGCGAAGGGTGCGGCGATGTGGCCGGCGCGGTTCGGGTCGGCCTTCTCCGCCGCGGTCGTCGTGATCGCGATGCCGCGGTCCCGCACGTACACGGGGCGCAGCTGCCCGTTCAGCGTGGTCATGACCGTGCGGATGCCCTTGTCGTCGGGCTCACCGATGGCCTCCAACGCGATGAACAGCTCCACGCCGCGATCGATCGCGACGGTGTGCTCGATGCCGGGACGCAGGCCGTACAGGTAGTCGGCGGTGTCGACGACGGAGAGGTCGCCGAACAGGTCGTGCAGCTCGGCGAACTGCTTGGTCGGGCCGGGGAACAGGAGGCGGTTCAGCGTCGCGCGCCGGGTCGCCGACCCGGTGTCCAGCGCGGCCTGATCCGCGTCGGAGAGGTCGGTCACGCCGACGCGGACCGTGCGGCCCGCCAGCACCTTCGTGCGGAACGGCTCCGGCCAGCCGCCGGGCAGGTCGCCCAGCTCCCCCGCCATGAACCCGACGACGGAGTCCGGGATGTCGTACCGCTCGGGGTGCTGCTCGAAGTCGGCAGGGTCGGCATCCGTCGCGGCGAGCTGCAGCGCCAGGTCGCCGACGACCTTCGACGACGGCGTGACCTTCGGGATGCGGCCGAGGATCCGATTGCTGGCGGCGTAGAGGTCCTCGATCAGCTCGAACCGGTCGGCCAGCCCCAGCGCGATCGCCTGCTGCCGCAGGTTCGACAGCTGCCCACCGGGGATCTCGTGCGTGTACACGCGGCCGGTCGGGCCCGGCAGCCCCGACTCGAACGGCCGGTACCGCGCGCGCATCGCCTCCCAGTACGGCTCGAGGTCGGTCACCGCGGACAGCGGGATCCCGGTGTCGCGTTCCGTGTGGGCGAGCGCCGCCACGAGCGCGGAGAACGAGGGCTGGCTGGTCGTACCGGCCATCGGTGCAGCGGCGACGTCCACCGCGTCGGCGCCCGCGTCGCTCGCCGCCAGCAGGGTCGCGAGCTGCCCGCCGGCCGTGTCGTGGGTGTGCACGTGGACCGGCAGGTCGAACTCGCGCCGGAACGCCGCCACGAGCTTCGCCGCGGCTCGGGGCCGCAGCAGGCCGGCCATGTCCTTGATCGCCAGCACGTGCGCGCCCGCGGCGACCATCTGCTCCGCGAGGCGCACGTAGTAGTCGAGCGTGTAGAGCGTCTCCGCCGGGTCGAGCAGATCGGCCGTGTAGCAGACGGCGGTCTCGGCGACCGCCGTCCCGGTCGCCAGCACGGCGTCGACCGCGGGGCGGATCTGGTTCACGTCGTTCAGGGCGTCGAAGATCCGGAACACGTCGACCCCGGTCGCGGCTGCCTCGGCGACGAACGCGTCGGTCACCCGGGTCGGGTAGGGCGTGTAGCCGACCGTGTTGCGCCCGCGCAGCAGCATCTGGATCGCGACGTTCGGCAGTGCGGTCCGCAACCGCTCGAGCCGCTCCCACGGGTCCTCGCCGAGGAACCGCAGCGCGACGTCGTAGGTCGCGCCGCCCCACGCCTCCACCGTCAGCAGCTGCGGGGTGAGCCGCGCCACCGACGGCGCGACGGCGAGCAGGTCGCGTGTCCGCACCCTGGTCGCCAGCAGCGACTGGTGCGCGTCGCGGAACGTGGTCTCGGTGACCGCCAGCGCCGTCTGCTCGCGGAGCGCCCTCGCCCAGCCGACCGGACCGAGCTCGTCGAGGCGCTGCTTCGAGCCCGCAGGCGGTGCGGCGGCGAGGTCGGCGGCCGGCAGCTTGTCCTCCGGTCGGGGCCCGCGGGGCATCGGCCCGTTCGGCTGGTTCACCGTCACGTCGGCGAGCCAGTTCAGGATCTTCGTCGCGCGGTCGCGGCTGGGGCGCTGGTGGACCAGCTGCGGGCGCTCCTCGATGAAGCTCGTCGAGAGGTCGCCGGCGACGAACGCCGGATCGTCGAGCAGCGCCTGCAGGAACGGGATGTTCGTCGTGACGCCGCGGATCCGGAACTCCGCCAGCGCCCGCTTCTCGCGCGCGACCGCCGCGGCGAAGTCCCGGCCGCGGCAGGTGAGCTTCGCGAGCATCGAGTCGAAGTGCGGGCTGATCTGCGCACCCGGGTTGATGGTGCCGCCGTCGAGCCGTACGCCGGCCCCGCCCGGCGACCGGTACGTCGTGATCCGGCCGGTGTCGGGCCGGAAGCCCTGGTTCGGGTCCTCGGTCGTGATGCGGCACTGGATGGCCGCGCCGCGGATCTGCAGCGCGTCCTGCGACAGCCCGAGATCGGCCATCGTCTCCCCCGCCGCGATCCGCATCTGCGAACCGACCAGGTCGACGTCCGTGATCTCCTCCGTCACGGTGTGCTCGACCTGGATGCGCGGATTCATCTCGATGAACACGTGCTGACCCGCGCGCTCCCCGGCCGTGTCGAGCAGGAACTCGACGGTCCCGGCGTTCACGTAGTCGATCGAGCGCGCGAACGCGATCGCGTCGCGGTAGAGCGCGTCCCGGATCGACTGGTCGAGGTTCGGCGCCGGTGCGATCTCCACGACCTTCTGGTGCCGCCGCTGCACCGAGCAGTCCCGCTCGAACAGGTGGAGGGTCGTGCCCGCACCGTCCGCGAGGATCTGCACCTCGATGTGGCGGGGCCGCAGCACGGCCTGCTCGAGGAACATCGTCGGGTCGCCGAACGCGCTGTCGGCCTCCCGCATCGCCGCTTCGAGGGCCGCACGCAGATCCTCCGGCGCCTCCACCCGTCGCATGCCGCGTCCGCCGCCGCCCGCGACCGCCTTCGCGAAGATCGGGAACCCGATCCCCGCCGCGGCGGCGAGCAGCTCGTCGACGTCCCTGCTCGGCGGGGACGACTTCAGCACCGGCACGCCGGCGGCGATCGCCTGCTCCTTCGCGGTCACCTTGTTGCCGGCGCTGCGCAGCACCCTGGCGGGCGGACCGATGAAGGTGATGCCGTTCGCGTCGCACGCCTCCGCGAGCTCCGGGTTCTCGGACAGGAACCCGTAGCCGGGGTAGACGGCGTCGGCCCCGGAGAGCTTCGCGACCCGGATGATCTCGGCGACGTCCAGGTACGCGCGGACCGCGTGGCCCGGCTCGCCGATCTGGTACGACTCGTCGGCCTTCTGCCGGTGCAGCGACTCGCGGTCCTCGTACGGGAACACCGCGACGGTCTTCGCGCCCAGCTCGTAGGCGGCTCGGAAGGCGCGGATCGCGATCTCGCCGCGATTGGCCACCAGGATCTTCGTGAACACGGGCCCGTCTCCAACTGTCGTGGGCGCGGCGGTTCCCCCGGCCCGTGGGGGCATCGCCGCTAACCTACTGGGCGTGCACGTACTGAGTGTCAGCTCCCTCAAGGGAGGGGTCGGCAAGACCACGGTGACGCTCGGCCTGGCCTCCGCGGCGTTCGCCCGCGGCGTCTCGACCCTGGTCGTGGACCTCGATCCGCAGGCCGACGTCTCGACGGGGATGGACGTGCCCGTCGCAGCCGTCAACGTCGCCGACGTCCTGGGCAGCCCGAAGGAGAAGATCGTCCGTGCGGCGATCACCCCGTCGGGATGGACCCGCGGCCGGGGCGGCGTCGTCGACGTGATGGTCGGCTCGCCCGCCGCGATCAACTTCGACGGCCCGCACCCCTCCGTCCGCGACATCTGGAAGCTGGAGGAGGCGCTCGCGCACGTCGAGGCGGAGTACGACCTCGTGCTCGTCGACTGCGCGCCGTCGCTGAACGCGCTCACCAGGACCGCATGGGCGGCGTCGGACCGGGTGTCCGTCGTGACCGAGCCCGGGCTGTTCTCCGTCGCCGCAGCCGACCGCGCGCTGCGGGCGATCGAGGAGATCCGTCGCGGTCTCTCGCCGCGCCTCCAGCCGCTCGGCATCATCGTGAACCGCGCCCGCATGCAGAGCCTCGAGCACCAGTTCCGCATCAAGGAGCTGCGCGACATGTTCGGGCCGCTCGTGCTCAGCCCCCAGCTGCCGGAGCGCACGTCCCTGCAGCAGGCGCAGGGCGCGGCGAAGCCGCTGCACGTCTGGCCCGGCGAGAGCGCGCAGGAGCTGGCCCGCATGTTCGACCAGCTGCTGGACCGCGTGATGCGCACCGGCCGCATCGGCGAGTTCGCGACGAGCGAGATCCCGACCCAGCAGCCGGCCGGCCGCTCCGCGTAGCTCCGTGGTCTCGAGACGCGCCGTGGACGGCGCTCCTCGACCACCGGGGTGCGGCGACCCTCATCCGCTGGTCGAGGAGGGCGCTCAGCGCCCGTCTCGAGACCACCGCGGGCACGCCGAAGGCCCGGGCCGGTATCGGTCCGGGCCTTCGGTCGAAGTCGCTAGACCGCGCGCGCGGCGCGGCGGAGGGAGAGCTCGTCCATCGGGTCGGCGGCCTCGGACTCCAGCTGGACCAGGTCCGACTGGACGTCCGTGAGCACCTTGCCGACCGCGATGCCGAACACGCCCTGCCCGCGCTGCAGCACGTCGAAGACCTCTTCCTTCGACGTGCACAGGTAGACGCTGGCGCCGTCCGACATCAGCGTGGTCTGCGCAAGGTCCGTGATCCCCCAATGACGGAGCTGCTCGACCGCGGTGCGGATCTGCTGCAACGAGATGCCGGTGTCCAGCAATCGCTTGACGAGCTTCAGCACCAGGATGTCGCGGAACCCGTAGAGCCGTTGGGAACCGCTACCAGCGGCACCACGGATCGTCGGTTCCACGAGGCCCGTGCGAGCCCAGTAGTCGAGCTGCCGATACGTGATCCCTGCTGCGCGCGCGGCGATGACACCGCGGTAGCCAGCCGAATCGTCCAACTCCGGCATGCCGTCCGTGAACAGCAAGCCGAGGTCGTATCGGTCTTCACTCCGATTTACCTCAGTCAATGTGCCCTGCCTTCCACCCCCCACGCGTTTCCCGCGGGCAGCGGGGACGCGTTCTGTGGGTCACGCTACAGACCGCCCAGGGTCCGGGCAACGACATCGCGGTTTCGATCTCCGGCGTGTCGGCCGTGGCTGCGGGCGTCGAGGTCAGGACGCGTGGTTCTCGAGGGCGCGCTTCACGAGCGCCGCGCGGATCGTCTCGAGGTCTCCCGAGAGCTCGTTCGCGCGCTCGTCGGCACGGTGCCGGCTCGCCGAGTCCGCTCGGCGGCGGAGGGGCAGCAGGGCGTTCGCGACGAGTTCCAGCTCCCGCTCGACGGCGATGCGCATCGCGCGCAGGTGCCTCGGCTCGATGCCGGCGCTCCGGAGGTCGGCGAGCGCCCGCATCGTGCCCAGGTCGCCCTCGTCGTACAGCTCGGATGCGCGCATCAGGCCCGTCGCGATCGCGTCGCCGAGCAGGTCGACGCCGGCGTGCGCCTCCGCGAGCAGCTCGTCTCGGGTCCACCGGCGCTCGGCGCCGAGGATCGAGATCGACCCGGTGGCGGTGCCGGGCCATTCCGGGTTGCGACCGGCGTCCAGGTCCGCGAGGTAGCGGCGGATCACCTTGAGCGGCAGGTAGTGGTCCCGCTGCATCTGCAGCACGAGCTTGATCCGGTCGATGTCGACCGACGAGAAGCTGCGGTAGCCGGAGGCGGTCCGCGCGGGCTGGATGAGGCCGCGGTCCTCGAGGAAGCGGAGCTTCGAGGGCGAGAGCTCGGGGAAGTCCGGCTCGAGCCGGGCGAGGACCTGCCCGATGGAGATCGTGCCGGTGGCGGGCGCCGGATCCCGACGGTCGGGAAGCGCCGCGCTCATCGGGCCGCGATCCCGGCCAGGTCGAGGCGGGAGGCGTAGAAGGTGAGCCGGAACTTGCCGATCTGCACCTCCGCACCGTCGGAGAGCAGCGCCGTCTCGATGCGGACGCCGTCGAAGAACGTGCCGTTCAGGCTGCCGAGGTCCTTGACCTCGAACGCGGTGCCGTGCCGGAGGAACTGCGCGTGACGGCGCGAGACCGTCACGTCGTCCAGGAAGATGTCCGCGGACGGGTGCCGGCCGGCGATCGTCTCGTCCTCGTCCAGCAGGAAGCGGGCCCCCACGTTCGGCCCGCGGCGCACGACGAGCAGCGCCGAACCGCTGGGCAGGGCGCTGACCGCGGCCTGCTCCTCCGCGGGGCTGCCGGTCAGCTCAGCGAGCCTCGAACCGAACTCGTACCCGAACGAGGCGGTCGTCTCGGGCCCGCTCGACGGCTCCTCTCGGCGCCTGCGGGGGCGATCGTCGCGTTCATCGGGCATCCGGCGACCTCCTCATGGCGCACCAGGGTAGCGGACGCCTCCGGCGTGTCGCAGACCCCGTCCCACACCCGCTGCGGCCGGGGTCGGAGGGGGGCGCTACCGTCCTCGACATGTCGTGCATCCGGTTCACCACCAAGGCCCAGCTGGACGCGATGCGGCAGGACTCCGCAGCGCTGGCCGCGGGCGACCAGGCGATCCTGCATCTCTCCCCTCCGGTGACCGAGAGCAAGATCGCCCGCCTCCGGCTGCTGGCGGCGAACGACCGGCCGGGCATCCGGCAGAGCGTCGCGTCGAACCTCCACGCGCCGCTCGACCTGCTGGCGGCGCTCGCGGCCGACCGCGATGCCGGCGTGCGCGGCGAGGTCGCGAAGAACGAGGCGACCGATCCCGCGCTGGTGGAGTCCCTGAGCCATGATCGCGACGCCCGCGTCCGCTGCTGGGCCGTGCTCAACCCCGTGCTGCCCGACGAGCGGGTCCGCGAGCTCGAGGCCGACCTCGACGCGCAGGTCCGGCGGCTGGCCGGCTGGCGCATCGGCGCCGCCCAGCCGGCCTAGAGCCCGAGAGCCGCTCACGGGCGCACCTCGATCAGCGGGCCGGAGCGTCCAGCTGCTCCAGCTGCTCGAGCAGGCGGCTCGGGCCGAGCACGTCGGCGCCCTCGGCCCTGACCCGCTCGATCAGGCCCCGATCGGCCGTGACGACCGTGACCGGTGAGCCGGCGAAGCGCGCGGCCTGCTCCACGATCGCGTCGTCGCCGGAGGCGGTCGCGCGCACCACGTCGAGACCCGGTACGTCCGCGGCGGCGGTCGCCTGCCCCTCCAGCACGACGACGATGCGCGGCCAGCGATGCACGACCGGCAGCGGGCCATCCCCTGCCGGCCCGGCGGGCGTCCCCGCAGCCGCGAGGGCCTGCAACGAGGTGAGCAGGCGCGCGGCGGCACCCGCCCGGTCCTTCCACCAGCCGTCCGGCCGGCTGCCCACGACGTTCGCCGCGTCGACGACGAGCACCGGGTCGGGGACGGCGAGCTGCTGCTGCAGCCGCGCCCACGCCGAGCCGAATCCGGGGTGCAGCTCGCGATCGGCGACCCGGTCGGCGGGAACCCACTCGAGCGCGGTGCTCTCCTGATCGGTGACGGACACCGGGAGGGTCGAGGGCGCCGCGACCGCGACCGTCGTGTAGCTCCAGACCTCCAGATCGAGTCGGACGGCGAACCGCGGCCGCAGCGCGGCGACCTCGATCCCGGTCTCCTCGTGCGCCTCCCGCAGCGCCCCGTCGTACGCCGACTCACCGATGTGGCGTGCACCGCCCGGAAGACCCCAGGTACCGCCGAAGTGGCTCCAGCCGACGCGGTGCTGCAGCAGCACGGCCCCGTCCGGATCGACGACGAGCAGCCCGGCAGCGCCCGCCCTGCCCCAGAAGCGTCGGCCGTCGGACAGCTCCACCCAGCCGTCCGCGGGGTCCCGCGGACCCGGAGGCGGTCCGGGGGGCAGTTCGGTCACCCGAGCAACCGTAACGACAGCGGCCGGGCGCATCAGGCCAGTGCGGCCAGACGGTCGAACCGGGCGTCCAGCTCCTCGTCGACGATCTGCGCCTCGGGGTGCGCGTCGTACCAGGCGATCTGGCGGCGAGCGCCCTCCGCGTAGGGCACGGTGGTCGTGAACTCGGGCACGAGACGGCGCAGCTTCGTGGTGTCGAACAGCATCGCGTGGGCCTTGTCGCCGACGAGTCCCGGTCCCACCTCCGGGATCTCGCGGGCGATCCGCTCGCTCGCGACGTGCGCGAGGGTCGGCTCCGCGCCGGCCGCGCGGCCGAGCCACGTGTAGACCTGGTTCCAGGTCGGGGCCGACTCCCCCGTGATCGTGTAGGCGGATCCGAGCGCCTCCGGCCGGCCGAACAGCCCAACGAAGCCGACCGCGAAGTCGTCGGCGTGCGTCAGGGTCCATGGCGTGGTGCCGTCGCCGTGGACGACCACCGGCTTGCCGGCGCGCATCCTGGCGATGTCGGTCCAGCCGCCCGTGGTCGGCAGCAGGGCGTCGTCGTAGGTGTGGCTCGGGCGCACGATCGTCATCGGGAAGTCGTGGTCCCGGTCGGCGGCGACCAGCACGTCCTCGCACGCGATCTTGTCCCGGGAGTACTGCCAGAACGGGTTCTTCAGCGGGGTCGCCTCCGTCACGGGGATCGACGCCGGCGGCTTCTGGTAGGCGGAGGCGCTCGAGATGAAGACGTACTGCCCGACGCGGCCGCCGAACCGGTCGATGTCGCCGGCGACCGTGTCCGGGGTGAAGGCGCGGAACTGCGCGACGACGTCGAACGTCCGGCTGCCCACGGCCGCGTCGACGCTCGCCGGGTCGGCGACGTCCCCGATCAGCGACTCGACGCCGTCGGGCAGCGCCTTCCCGCTCCGGCCGCGGTTCAGCACGCTCACGCGATGCCCGCGTGCGACGGCCAGCCGCACGCTCGCGGTGCTGATCGTCCCGGTGCCGCCGAGGAAGAGGATGTCGAGCTCAGCCATGTCGATCTCCTTCGCGATGAGTGCCCTCGATCCTCCGGCAGCGTCTCGGCCGTACCCTGAGCGGCCGACGCGGCCGATGCGGCCGACCGAGCGCCCACCCGACACGCACCGTGCATCGGTAGCGTGATCGGCGGCGACACGCCGACATCCTCCAGCCCGCTACCCCTCAGGAGCACCCCATGGCCAAGTCCGGCAAGTCCAGCTCGTCGAAGTCCAAGGACGACAAGAAGGCCGACGAGAAGTCGGCCGCTGCGAAATCGGCGGCCAAAGCGGCTGCGAAGACCGCCGCCAAGGCCGCCGCGAAGCGGGCAGCACTGTCCGACGAGGCGAAGAAGGCCAGGAAGACGGCCGACGCGGCCGTGAAGGCCGCCGAGAAGGCGCAGGCCAAGGCGGTCGCCGCAGGCGCACCCGAACCGAAGGCGACACCGTCGGAGGCGGACCTGCTGAAGCTCGCGCTCCGCAGCGCCGAGGCGAAGCTGACCGACGCGGAGCGCAAGGTCCAGGCGCTGGAGCGCCAGGTCGCGGACCTGCACACCCTCGACGACGAGGTCCTCGAGAACTCGATCGAGGACGCGATCGTCGACGCCGCCGTCGAGGCGACCGTGCTCGAGGCCGTCGTCGACGCCGACGTGGTCACCGACGCGCTGACGATCGACGCCGCGCAGGCCGAAGCCGTCGCGGCGGAGCTGGACGACATCATCACCGAGGCGGAGATCGAGGCAGCCGCCATCGATCCGGAGCCGTCGCACGAGGGCGAGGCCGCCGAGGCGGCGGCCGTGTTCGCGCAGGACGACGCGAGCGCCGAGCCGACGGTGACCTCGACCGAGCTCACCCCGCCCCTGCCGGCCGAGCCCACCGACGACCAGCCGAGCGCGTCCTGGACGCTGCTGCAGCTGCGTGCCGAGGCCAAGAAGCGCGGGCTGACGGGCACGTCGAACCTGCCGAAGGCCACCCTCCTGGAGCGCCTGCGCAGCGCCTGACACAACCGGGTGCGCGGCGTCGGTGCGGGAGACGTGTCGTCGGCGGGCGTTTCCGGACGTCGCGGGCGAGAACGGACGCCCGGGATGTCCGAAGTCGCCCGTCGTGGTGGCGCCGGACGCCTCGGACAGCGGGTGCGGCGCCGCGCGGCGTCACACTTCGCGGTCCACGGCGCCTGCGGCTCTACCGTGGTCCGGGTGCACCACACCGCCGTCTTCGCGCCACCGTCGCTGCCAGGAGTCGCCGACTCGGTGCTCGATCTCATCGGCGAGACGCCGGTGGTTCGACTGAACCGGCTCGCGCCCGCAGGCGGCGCGCAGGTGGTGGTGAAGCTCGAGGGCAGGAACCCCGGCGGCAGCGCCAAGGACCGGCCGGCGCTGGCGCTCGTCCGCGACGCGGAGGCGTCCGGCGCGCTCCGGCCGGGGGCCGCGATCGTGGAGTCCACCTCCGGCAACACCGGCATCGGGCTCGCGCTGGTCGGCCGGGTGACCGGGCACCCCGTGGTGATCGTGCACGGCGGAACGATGTCGCCCGAGAAGCTCGCGGTGCTGCGCCTGTACGGCGCCGAGCTGATCGAGGCGGACTGGGCGGCCGGCCCGGACGACCCGGACAACCCGCGGGCGGTCGCCGACCGCATCGCGATCGAGCGAAGCGGCTGGCGCAGCCACCAGTACGACAACCCCGCGAATCCCGGCGCCCACTACCGGCACACCGGCCCGGAGATCTGGCGCCAGACCGGAGGGCGGATCACGCACCTCGTCGCCGGCATCGGCACGGGCGGCACGATCTCGGGTACGGGCCGCTACCTCCGCGAGGTGTCCGGCGATCAGGTGCGGATCGTCGGCGCGAACCCGACCGGCTCCACCTACGGCGGCGGCCTGCCCGGCATCGTGCGGGTGGAGGGGGTCGGCACGACCTGGCCGCGCAGCCACTGGCCGCAGAACCTCGACACCTCGGTGCCGCACGAGATCCGCACGATCCCCGACGACGTCGCTGCTGCGACCGTCCGGGACCTGGCGGCGCAGGAGGGGCTGCTCGTCGGGCCCTCCTCCGGTCTCGCGGTCGCGGTCGCGCTCGAGGTCGCGGCCGACCTCGACGAGCGGCACGTCGTGCTGGCCATCGCCCCCGACTCCGGGACCAACTACCTCACGCTGCTCGCTCGATGACGGTGCACTTCGGCTGGTTCCTCGGAGCCGGGTTCGGTGTGCAGGGCTGGGGCGACCCGAGCTACGGCGTCGGATACGACTGGACCCAGCCGCGGATCTACCAGGACGCCGCACGCGCCTTCGAGGCGGCCGCGTTCGACCTCCTCGTGATCGAGGACGGCGTCGCCGTACCCGACACCTACCGCGGCACCGCGGAGGTGAACCTCGCGGCCGCGCGGTTCGTGCCGAAGCACGACCCGCTCCCCCTCGTGCCGTACCTGCTCGGCGCGACCGAGCGGCTCGGCATCGTGCCGACGCTGTCGGCGAGCTTCTGGGAGCCGTACACGGCCGCCCGGCTGCTCGCGACGCTGCAGCACTTCGCGCACGGACGCCTCGGGTTCAACGTCGTCACCTCCGGCTCGGACCTCGCCGCGCAGAACTACGGCCTCGACAAGCAGATCGAGCACGACCTCCGCTACGACCGGGCCGACGAGTGGCTCGACGTGGTCCGCAAGCTCTGGCGCAGCTGGGAGCCCGGCGCCGTCGTCGAGGACACCGCGAACGGTGTCTACGCGGACTTCGGCAAGGTGCACACCATCGACCACCAGGGCCGCTTCTTCCGCGTGCGAGGCCCCCTGAATACGCTGCCACCGGAGGAGGAACCCGTGATGGTGCAGGCGGGCGCCTCCGGCCGCGGGCAGGCGTTCGCCGGGCGGCACTCCGACGTGGTGCTCGCGCTCGCCTCGACGCCCGAGCGGATGCAGGCGCACCGCGACGGGGTGCGGCAGGCCGCTGCCGACGCCGGCCGGGACCCGGACGCGATCACGGTGCTGTTCGTGGTGAACCCGATCCCGACCGTGAACGCGGAGCACACCGCCTCCGTCAGGGCCGCCCGCGCCGAGCTCACGCAGGCCGCGATCGACGAGCAGCTGCAGTCGATCTCGTACCTGACCAACGTGGACTTCGCGACCTTCGACCTGGACGAGCCGCTGCCGTCGTTCGAGACGAACAGCAACCGGGGCACCCTCGACAACTTCGTCCGGAGCGCGCCGGAGGGCTCGACGCTCCGCGAGGTGCTCGCCGCCCGCGCGAAGGCCGACGGCCTGGCGATCGTCGGCACCCCCGTGCAGATCGCGGACCGGCTCGGCGAGCTGGCGGAGGGCAGCGGCGCGGACGGGTTCCTGTTCACCGGGCAGGTGCATCCTGCGCACGTGCACCGGACCCTCGACCCGCTCGTGCCGGTGCTCCACGACGCCGGGCTGCTGCAGCGCGAGCTGCCCGCGACGACGCTGCGCGGCAACCTGGCCGCGCGCTGATGGCCTCCGCCCCCATGGTGCGCGCGATCACCGTCGCGACCGAGCCGCTCGAGGCCGACGACCTGCTGGCGATCGCGGCGGGTGCGCCGGTGCGCATCGGCGCGGCGGCTCGGGCCCGCATGGCGGTGTCCCGCGCGGTCCTGCTCGAGGCGGTGCAGCGCGGCGACGCGGTCTACGGCGCGACGCGGCGGCTCGGCGCCGGCGCTGGGGACGAGGTCGACGAGCAGACGGCCTTCCAGCTGCAGGTCGTGCGCAACCACGCGGGTGCGATCGGCGATCCCGTCGAGCCGCTGATCGTGCGGGCGGCGATCGCGGTCCGTGTCGCGCAGCTCGCGCTCGGCGGCAGCGGTGTGCGGCCGGCGGTCGCGGACGCCCTGGTCGGGCTGCTGAACGCCGACATCGTGCCGTTCGTGCCGGATCGCGGGTCGGTCGGCATGGCCGACCTCGCCCTGAACGCCGCGGTCGCGCAGATCGTGATCGGCGAGGGCGCGACGCTGACGGAGGAGGGCCTGACCGTCTCGGGCGCGGAGGCGCTCGCGGACGCGGGCCTGGTGCCGCTCGAGCTGGAGACCCACGAGGCGCTGTCCCTCCTGAACACCAACACCTTCACGCTCGGCTCGGCCGTCCTCGCGATCCCGCGGGTGGAGGAGCTCGGGCTGGTCGCGGACCGCGTCGTGGCGCTCTCGCTGGAGGCGGCCGGGGCGCACCGGCCGTCCGGCGATCTCGGTCCCTACTCGAGCACCGTGTTCGACGACGTCGAGGGCAGTGGCGCCTGGCGGTCCGCCGTCGTGATCCGCGAGCTGCTGCAGGCGTCCTTCCTCCACGGCGCGACCGATCGGCGGACGCAGGACGAGCTCTCGTTCCGCTGCGCACCGCAGGTGCACGGTGCGCTCGCGGAGCGCGCCGAAGACCTCGCCGACGCGGTCGACGACGCGCTGGTGGTCAGGGCGGAGAATCCGCTGGTCGACGTCGAGTCGCGCTCGGTCGTGCCGAACGGCAACTTCGCGTCGCCCGATCTCGTGCTCGGCCTCGAGTCGGCGCGCCTGGCGCTCGCGCACGTCGGCCGGATCTCGGCGCGGCGCACCGCCGTGCTCTCGGCGCTCGCCCGACCCGTCCGCGCTGCCGGCAGGGCGGGCATCCCCGGGCTGCTCGCCTACACGGGCGCCGAGCGCATGAACGACCTGCGCCGCCTCGCGGCCCCGGTCAGCCTCGACGACGTCGTGCTGTCCGAGGTGGAGGACTACGCCACCTGGGGGTGGACGGCGGCGCGCACGACGCACGACGCGATCGACGCGGCGACGGACCTGCTCGCGATCGAGGCCCTGCACGCCGCGTCGCTGCTGCGCGACGCGGCGGTCACGAGCGGCACCGGCACGGCACCCCTCCGCGCGGCGCTCGCGGACCTGCTGGAACGCGGCGGAACGGCCGAGGACCTCGTCCGAGGCGCGGCGACGGTGCTGGCCGGCGACTGATGTTTCATAAATCCGGGGATCGGGCGGCTGCGCACGCCGATCCCCGGATTTATGAAACATCAGCAGTCGCAGGCGACCGACAGCACCGGAGCGGTGAGCGGGTCCGGCGCGCGGACGAGCGGGCCCTCGTCGGTCTCGACCGGGAGACCCTCCCTCGCCCAGTACTCGAAGCCGCCGAGCAGCTCGCGCACCGAGTAGCCCGCTTCGGCGAACGCAAGCGCCGCCTTCGTGCCGCCGTTGCAGCCCGGGCCCCAGCAGTAGACGACGACCGGTATTCCCGGCGGGATGGTGGTTGCCGCCTCCGCTGCGATCCGCGCCGCCGGCAGGTGCACGGCGCCGACCGCGCGGCCCTGCGCCCAGGCCGCGTCGCCGCGGGAGTCGACCAGCACGAACGGCTCCCCCGCCACCTGGGCGGCGCGGACGTCGGACGGGTCCGTCTCGAAGCGGAGGCGGGCGGCGAAGTGGGCGACGGCATCGGTCATGAGCGGGAACGGTACCGAGGGCCGAGACCGATCTGAAGGCCCGATCCCCGGTCCACTCGAGTGGTGGCCGCCGATCCCGCGGGATACTGCGGCGATGACCGCAGGATCCCCGTTCGTCGCCGACCGCACCGACCACGCGATCCTCGCCGCGCTCCAGGTCGACGGCCGTCGCAGCATGGCGGAGCTGGCACGCGACGTCCGGATGTCCGCGAGCGCGGTCGCGGAGCGCGTGCGGCGTCTCGAGAACGCCGGGGTGATCACGGGCTACCGCGCCGTGATCGACCCCGAGGCGCTCGGCTACTCGGTGCTCGCGCACCTCCGGCTGCGCTACCCGAGCAGCAGCTACGGGCCGCTGCACGCCCTGCTCGACGACGTGCCGGAGGTGCTGGAGGCGCATCACGTCACGGGCGACGATTGCTTCGTCATCAAGGTGGTCGCCACGTCGATGCGGCATCTCGAGCAGGTCACCGGCCGAATCGGGACGATGGGCGCGGTGACGACGAGCGTCGCCTACTCGAGCCCGGTCGTCGCCCGGCCGGTCAGGCCTCCGGCGCCGGCTTCGTGAACCGGAGGTAGGCGGACGCGTCCTGCGGGACCGCAGGATCGAAGTCCGGCGTCCAGCCGTGGCGGAGGTAGAGGGCGACGGCCTCGGGCTGCCGCGCGCCGGTCGTCAGCTCGAGCCCGGTGTAGCCGAGCTCGGCCGCCCGCTGCTCCAGCAGCGTGAGCACCCGGCCCGCGAGCCCGCTTCGGCGCCGGCCGGGATCCGTCCACATGCGTTTCAGCTCCGCGAGCGGTCGGCCGTCGGCGCCCGGCTCCCCCGCCTTGATCGCGCCGCCCGCCACGATGAGGCCCTCATCGAGCACCGCGACGAACGCTCCGCGCTGCGCGGTGGTGAACACCTCCGGCGGATACCGCATCAGCTCCGCGGAGGAGGGCACGCCGTTCGTCGGCGGGTACCGCGCGTCGTAGTCGCGCGCGAGGTCGTCGATCAGCGGCTGCAGCACCGGGTCGTCGGCGGCGACCCAGCGCACCTCCTCCGTCACCCGACGACCCTCAGGGCGCCGGCCACGACCTCGAGGGTGACCGGCAGCGGGCCGAATCGCTCGCCGTCCGCGTAGGTGATCGGCGGAGGGAGGCGATCGTCGATGTCGATCGTGACGACCCGGCCGCGCTCGATGCTGACGTGGTCGTCGTGCACGTGGGTGCCGCGGAACACGCGGGGGAACAGCTTCAGCAGCTCGAATCGCGACAGCGGTGTCGCGATGAGCACGTCGAGCAGGCCGTCGTCGACCCGCGCATCCGGCGCGAGCCGCATGCCGCCCCCGATGCTCGCGGTGTTGCCGACCGTCACGAGCACCGCGTCGAGCCGGCGGGTGTCCCGATCGATGGTGACGCGGTAGCGACGCGCGCGGAGTCGTGCGACCTCCAGCAGCACGGCAGCGATGTAGCGGGGGGTGCCGGACAGCCGGGTCATCCGGTTCGCCCGCTCGTTGACGGCCGCGTCGAACCCGGCGGACAGCATCCCGACGAACCAGCGGCCCGTGCTCACCCGCACCGCGTCGATGTCCCGGATCGGCATGACGTCCCCGGCCAGCGCCGCGACGAGGTGGGCGACGGCCGTGTCGGGGTCGTCGTGCGGCAGACCGAGGCAGCGTGCGACGTCGTTGCCGGTGCCCGCCGCGATGATGCCGAGCGGCACCCCGGTACGGGCGAGCGCGTTGACCGCGGCATGCAGCGAGCCGTCACCGCCGATCACGACTGCGACGTCGGGAGGGTTCCTGGCGGCGGCCTCCCGCAGCGCCGCCTCCATTGCCGAGCCGTCGCCGCCGCCCAGCCGCCGCACCTCGTGGCCTGCCGCCCGGAAGGCGGCGATGGCCCGGTCGCCGACTGCGGCGCCGCGACCACCGCCGGAGACCGCGTTCACCGCGACCAGCAGCCTCGCCATCCGGGAAGTGTCGCATCTGCCGGGTGGCGGTGCTTGCGGTTGACGCAGCGGCAATCCCTACGGTCGGATCACCGGCCGAGAAGAGGAGTGGGAAGCGTGCTGTGGTCCATCGTCGACGTCGCCCGCTCTGCGGGCCTCACCAGCAGAACCCTGCGCCACTTCGACGCCATCGGACTGCTCCGACCGACGTCCGTCGGTGCCGACGGGTATCGCCGATACGACGACCGAGCGCTGCTCCGCCTGCAGCGCATCCTCGTGCTCCGTGCGCTCGGGCTGCCGCTCCGCTCCATCGGCGCGGTGCTCGACGCGGAGCAGGACGAGGTCGCCACCCTGCGGGAGCACCGGGACGCGCTCCGCGCCGAGGGCGACCGGCTCGCGCGCATGGCCGACACCGTCGACCGCACCATCCAGGAGCTGGAACGAACCGAGAGGAACGACCCGATGACCATCGACCGACCCGAGGACCTGTTCGACGGCTTCGACGAGCAGGCCTACGCGGAGGAGGCGCGGACGCGCTGGCCGGAGCAGGCCCGTTCGAGCGAGCGGTACACCGCGAACCTGACGGACGCCGAGAAGGGGCGGCTCCAGCAGGAGTACGTCGACGAGATGCACCGCATGGCGGCGCTCCTCGCCGCCGCGACGCCGGTCTCCGCCGCATCGGTGCAGGACGAGATCGCTGCGCTGTTCCAGCGGATCTCCGCGATGTGGACGCCGGATGCCGCGTCGTTCACCGGACTCGGCGCGACCTACGTCGACGACGACCGGTTCCGCTCGCTCTACGACGCGATCGCACCCGGCCTGGCGGAGTTCTACCGCGACGCGATGGCGTATTACGCCTCCACGAGGCTCGCCTGACGCCTCTGGGCGGACGTCCGGATCGGCTTCACGACACTGAGGGCATGCGCGCGATCGTCTACTCCAGCTCCGGCGGCCCCGAGGTGCTGCGACTCGTCGACCGCGAGGCGCGCGAGCCCGGCGCAGGTGAGGTGCGGGTGCGCGTCGCCGTGTCGGGGGTGAACCCCACGGACTGGAAGTCGAGGAGCGGCACCGATCCGGTCGGCGAGCAGGTGCCGGACCAGGACGGTGCCGGCGTGATCGACGCGGTCGGGGCGGGCGCCCCCTTCGCGGTCGGCGACCGGGTCTGGGTGTGGGACGCCGCCTACGGGCGGCCGGACGGGACGGCGCAGGAGCTGACCGTCGTGCCGGCGCGGCAGGCCGTGCTGCTGCCGGAGGGCGCGTCCTTCGATCTCGGCGCGTCGCTCGGGATCCCCGCGCTCACCGCGCACCTCGCGCTGCGGGCAGGCGGCCACGAGGGTGAGCCGCTCGCACCCGGCGCGCTCGCCGGCAGCACGGTGCTGGTCGCCGGCGGGGCGGGCGCGGTCGGGCACGCGGCGATCGAGCTGGCCGTCTGGGCGGGGGCCCGGGTGATCACCACCGTCTCCTCCCCCGCAAAGGCGGCGCTGGCGCGGGCGGCCGGCGCGCACGAGGTCGTCGACTACCGCGCGGAGGACGCGGCTGCGGCGATCACGCTGCTCGCGCCCGACGGCGTGGATCTGATCGCCGAGGTCAACCCGAACGCGAACGCCGCGCTCGACGCCGCGGTGCTGAAGCCGGGCGGCATGATCGCGGTCTACGCGACGGACAGCCCCGATCCGCTGTCGTTCTCGATCCGGCCGTTCATGACGCGGAACCTGCGCTGGCGCTTCCTGCTCACCTACACGGTGCCGCCCGCGGAGAAGGACGCGGCGGTCGCCGGCGTGCAGGCGGCCGTCGCGGCAGGCGCGCTCCGCGTCGGCGAGGAGGCGGGCCTGCCGCTCACCCGCTTCCCCTTGGAGCGGACCGCCGACGCCCATGCCGCCGTCGAGGCCGGTACGACCGGCAAGGTCCTCGTCGACCTCTGACTTCCGTTTTGAAGGAGTCTTCCGCGCGAAGCGCCGGAAACTCCTTCAAAACGGAACTCACCAGCGGGTGCGGTGGGCCTCCTGCTCGATGACGGCGTCGAGGTCCCTGAGGCGGTTCAGACCGGCGAGCGGCTGGGCCATCCGCGGGTTCGCCGACAGCGTCTCGCGATGCTCCGCGAGGAACGCCCAGTAGCCCGCGGTGAAGGGGCACGCGTTCTCGCCCACCCGCACCTTCGGGTCGAACCGGCAGCCGCCGCAGTAGTCGGTCATCCGGTCGATGTACGCGCCTCCTGAGGCGTACGGCTTCGTCGCGACGACGCCGCCGTCCGCATGGAGGCTCATCCCGACCACGTTCGTCGGCATCACCCACGGCGTGCCGTCGACGAACGCGCCGGTGAACCACTCGGAAGTCTCGGCGGGCGACCAGCCGTGCTCGAGCGCGAAGTTGCCGAGCACCATCAGCCGCTGGATGTGGTGCGCCCAGCCGTGCTCCCGGACGCCGGCCACGACGGACGAGAGGCAGTTCGCCTCGATCGCGCCGGCGTCGAGCTCCCAGAACGCATCGGGCACGCGCCGGCGCGCGTCCAGCGCGTTCCGGTGCACGTACCGCTCGCCGAGGTGCCAGTAGAGGTGCCACATCCAGTCGCGCCAGCCGATGATCTGCCGCACGAACCCCTCCACCGAGTTCAGCGGCGCGGAGCCGTCGGCCGAGGCCGCGAGCGCGGCGCGGACGGCGTCGCGCGGGTCGAGCAGCCCGAGGTTCATCGGCACCGACAGCAGCGAGTGCGCCATCGTCCAGTCCGCGGACAGGGTGGCGTCCTCGACCGGGCCGAACGCCGGCAGCCGGTGCCGCACGAAGTGCTCGAGCGCCCGCCCGGCCTCCTGATGCGTCGCGGCGAAGCGGCGCGGCCCGTCGTCGCCGATGAAGTGCACCGTCCCGTCGCGCTCCCACGCGTCGAGGTCGGCGCGCACCGTCGCGTCGATCTCGTCCTCCTCCGGCCACCACGGCTCGGGCAGGTCGAGCCGTGCCGACTTCGGAGGCGGCTGCCGGTTGTCCGCGTCGTAGCTGAACCGGCCGCCGACGGGCTTGCCCGCCGCGGTCATCAGGATGTCCTCGCGCTCGCGGACCCAGCGGTAGAACGTGTCCATCACGAGACCCCGGTCGCTGCGACCCGCGACCCAGGACGCGAAGTCCTGCTCGCCGGTGACGAAGCCGCGGCTCGGCAGCACCTCCGCGCCGACCGAGCGCACCAGCCGTCTGGCGGCATAGGACGGCGGGTCGACGGCGACGAGATCCCGGCCGGTCAGCACCTCGCGGAAGGTGTCGGCCCGCACCAGCTCGGCACGGTCCCCGAGCTCGGCCGCCCGGTGCCGGATCGCGGAGAGGTAGAGGTGCGCCTTCGCCCGGTGCGTCGGCCGCTTCCTGAACGCCGCGAGCGACTCGACGAGGAGCACCTGCTCCTCGCCGTCGTCGAACAGGGGCCCGAGCTGCTCGCCGAACAGGATCCGCTGCCGCACCACGCCGCGACCGTAGCCGCCTGCCCAGGTCGTCCGCCGACTCCTCAGCCCGCGGGGGCGCCCCGCGGTTCCGTGCACCTCAGCCGAGGGCGATCAGCGCCACGCCGGCACCGGCGACGGCGAGGCCGGCGACCTGCAGGGCGTGGAGGCGCTCGCGAAGGACCACCAGCGCCAGCAGCACCGTGCCGGCCGGGTACATCGACACCAGCACGCCGACGATCGACAGCAGCCCGAAGCGGGAGGCGAGCAGGAACAGGAGGTTCGCGGCCATGTCGCCGACGCCGGAGACGATCACCAGCAGCGGCGCGGCGCCGCGCGGCAGGAGGCTCCGCCGGCTCACGAGCGCGACGACGGCGAGCAGCGCGAGGGAGGCGACGCGCGTGCCGGCGAGCGCCCAGAACCCGCTGTCCGGCGCGGCCCTGGACAGCAGCACGAACAGCAGCCCGAACCCGGCGCCGGCGAGCAGGGCGCCCGCCACGCCCCGACCCCGCAGCATGGCGGCGGTCGGCAGGCGTCCACCCTCCGCGCTGATCAGCAGGATCGCGGCGATCGCGAGCAGCACCCCGATCAGAGCGAGCGCGGACGGCTGCTCGCCCAGGGCGACGCCGCCGACGACGGGCACGACCGCTGCGGTCACCGCGGTGAGCGGCGCGACGACCGTCATCGACCCGGTCGCCAGCGCCCGGTAGAACAGCAGCAGCGCGAACGCTCCGCTGAGACCGGCGCCGGCGCCCCACGCGATCGACGGCGGGTCGAACCGTCCGGGTACGAGCACCAGCAGGGCGACGAGCAGGAGCGCGCCCGCCGCCTGGCCGCAGAAGACGACGGCGACCGCCGCCGCCCGCCGCGTCGCGAGGCCGCCGGCGAAGTCCGCGGCGCCGTAGACGAGGGCGCCGAACAGCGCGAGCAGGACGGCCACGCAGCGACGATCTCACAGCGCGTGCGAATCGATCGCCCAGAACCGCTTGCCACCCTCGCCCGCGTGACCGATCAGCTGACGTTCGACGACCCGCGTACCCGCTTCCCGAAGATCGACCCGCCGACCGATCAGGTCCAGCAGAAGCCCGGGCTGCAGTCGGCGATGACACCGGTGCCCGATCTCGGGGAGACGACCTACCGCGGCACGGGGCGGCTGACCGGACGGAAGGCGCTGATCACCGGTGGCGACTCCGGCATCGGCGGCGCGACGGCGATCGCGTTCGCCCGCGAGGGGGCCGATGTCGCGATCGTGCACCTGCCGCAGGAGCAGGCGGACGCCGATCATGTGCTCGAGCAGATCCGTGCGGCCGGCCGGATCGGCGTGAGCATCCCCGGTGACCTCACCGACGCCGGGTTCTGCCGGGCGCTCGTCGCGACGGCGCAGGAGGCGCTGGGCGGCCTCGACGCCCTGGCGCTGGTCGCGGGCAAGCAGGTCACCTCGAAGGATCTGACGGAGCTGCCGGACGCGCAGTTCGTCGAGACCTACGAGGTCAATGTGTTCGCGGCGTTCCGCATCGTGCAGGCAGCCGTGCCGCTGCTGCCGCCGGGCTCAACGATCGTGCTGACCGCCTCCCTCGAGACGTACCAGGCGTCCCCCGAGCGCATCGACTACGCGAGCACCAAGGCCGCGATTAACAACCTCGGCAAGGGCATGGCGCAGCAGCTCGCGGAGAAGGGCATCCGTGTGAACGTCGTCGCGCCGGGCCCGACCTGGACCGCGCTGCAGGTCTCGGGAGGGATCCCGCAGGAGGAGATCGAGGAGTACGGCTCGGACACCCCGCTCGGCCGGGCCGCTCAGCCCGCCGAGCTGGCGCCCGCCTACGTGTTCTTCAGCTCACCCGAGTCGAGCTTCGTCGTCGGCGCCACGCTCGCGGTGAACGGCGGCACCCCGACCCCGTAGCGGTCCGGCTTCGTCGTGAAGGTGCTCCAGAGGCGGGAGCACCTTCACGACGATGATCTCAGGGGCGACGGGTGCGGAACGCGCTGGTCGTGTACGGCATCTCGATGCGGTCGAGACCGGCCGTCTCGGGGTGGGTCGCGAGCAGGATCCTGATCCGGTCGAGCACGTCCGCGCGCTCCGCCTCCGGCAGCGCGATGACGTAGGAGCGGGAGGCGGCCATCGCGACGATCTCGGCGACGGTCATGGAGCGCGTCCAGCGCAGGTCCCGCCGCTCGAGCGGCCCGAACGGACGTGCGACGACGACGGAATCGCCGTCGATCATCCGCTCGGCCGCGCTGCCCCGCATGATCGAGCCGAGTTCGCGGACCCAGTCCACGTCCGAGTCGCGGACGTTCCAGACGAGGCCCAGGACACCGCCGGGCCGCAGCACCCTCGCCGCCTCCGCGGAGGCGGCGGGCACGTCGACCCAGTGCCACGCCTGCCCGTAGACGACCGCGTCGACCGAGGCGTCCGGCAGCGGCAGCGCCTCTCCGGAACCTGCCTCGGCGCGAGCGCCCGGCACCTCCCGCGCCAGTGCTGCGAGCATGCCGGCATCCGGTTCGACGGCGACGACCTCCCGGCCGGGACGCACCAGGGCCGCGGTCAGCTTGCCGGTGCCCGCACCGACGTCCGCGACCGCCTCGGCGTCCCCGACGAGCCAGTCCACGATCTCCTGCGGGTAGTCCGGCCGGCCCGCGATGTACTGGTCCGCTGCGGCACCGAACCGGCGCCCCGCGAGCGCCTCATCCCTGTCGGTCACTCACGCAGCGTTCCACAGGTCGATGACGCGGGTGCCGTGCTCGTACCCGAGCTCCGCGATCCCGGCGGTCGAGAGCACCAGTCGGCCCCCGCCCTCCGGCGGCAGATCGATCCAGGCCGCCGCCAGCGCGCGCAGCACGTGCCCGTGCGCGAACGCCAGCACGTCGTGGCCGGCGTCCAGCACCGTCTGCGCGCGGGCGATCACCCGCTCCACACGGACCCGCACCTCCGCCGGCGTCTCGCCGTCGGGCGCGCCGTGCCGCCAGAGGTTCCACCCGGGCCGGATCGTCTCGATCTCGTCGGAGGTGAGCCCCTCGTAGGCGCCGTAGTCGAACTCGGCGAGATCCTCCGTCGTCTCCAGCCGGTCGGCGAACCCGGCGAGCTGCGCCGTCGTCACCGCGCGCCGCCGCGGACTGGACAGCACCAGGGCGACGTCACGATCCGCGAGCACCGGGCGCAGCGCGCGAGCGCGTCGCTCGCCCTCGTCGGTCAGCGGGACGTCCGTGACGCCGGTGTGCCGGCCCGACCTGCTCCACGCGGTCTCGCCATGGCGGACGAGGACGAGCTGCGGCGTTGTCATGGCGGGGTAGGGCGGGTGAGAAGACACGTCGACGCACGCTACGCGCCCGGCCCGTGACCGCGAGAAGGGCACCCTGATCAGCGGTGAGGTGTGCCTGTCCTTGCTGGCGCGAGCGCCGGCACGTCATGGACGATGCCGTCATGACCTCGACGCTGGCCGTGCTGACCCACGGCGCGCCCTCGGACGGGAGCGCCGTCTCCGGCCGCGCGAACACCCTCCGCGCCGGCGTGCTCGGGGCGAACGACGGGATCGTGTCGGTCGCCGCGATCGTCGTCGGCGTCGCCGGCGCGTCCTCCGCGCACGGCGCTGTGCTGGTCGCCGGGCTCGCGGCGCTGATCGGCGGTGCCGTCTCGATGGCGCTCGGCGAGTACGTCTCGGTCTCGAGCCAGCGCGACGGTGAGCGGGCGGCGCAGGTCGACAGTGGCGCGAACCCGTGGGCGGCCGCACTGGCGTCCGCGACCGCGTTCCTGACCGGAGGGGTGCTGCCGCTCGTCGCCGTGCTGGTCGCGCACGGCGCGGCCCGGGTCCCGATCACGGTGCTCGTCGTGCTCGTCGCGCTCGCACTGACCGGCGCGGCAGGTGCCCGCCTCGGTGGCGCACCCGCCCTCCGGCCGACGGTCCGCACGCTCGTCGGCGGCGGACTCGCCCTCGCGGCGACGTGGTCGATCGGCCTGCTGCTCGGTACGACCGGCATCGCGTAGGGCGGGTTCGCCCGCGTGATCGCTAGGGTGCTGCGATGGTCGCCGCACTGACGCTCGGCGCCGAGGAGGAGCTGCACCTCATCGATCTCGAGCGCTGGCAGCTGGCCGCGCGCGCTCCTCAGCTGCTCGGCAAGCTGCCGAGCGCGAACTACTCCGCCGAGATCCAGCGCACCACGGTCGAGACCAACACCGACGTGGTCTCGAGCCTGCCGGACCTCCGGACGGAGCTGCTGCGCCTCCGCCGCGGCGCCGTGGACGTCGCGTCGAAGGAGGGGCTCGGCATCGCCGCGGTCGGCACGGCTCCTCGCAGCGAGTTCCGCGACTTCGAGCTGACCGCGACCGGGCGCTACGGGCGGATGCAGGAGCAGTACCGCCTGCTCGTCGACGAGCAGCTGATCTGCGGCACCCAGATCCACGTCGGCGTCGAGGACCGGGACCTCGCGGTCGAGATCACGCAGCGCATCGCCCGGCGGCTGCCGGTGCTGCTCGCGCTCTCTGCGAGCTCGCCCTACTGGAACGGGCTCGACACCGGCTACGCGTCGATCCGCACGATCATCTGGCAGCGCTGGCCGAGCGCCGGCGCGACCGGCCCGCTGCCCGACGCCGCGGCGTACGACGAGCTGCTGGACGACCTGATCGCCTCCGGCGTCATCGCGGATTCGAAGATGGCGTACTTCGACGTGCGCCCCTCGTCCCACGCACCGACGCTGGAGCTGCGGATCTGCGACGCCTGCCCCCTCGTCGACGACGCGGTCCTGATCGCGGGCCTGTTCCGCGCGATGGTCCGCGACGCCGAGAAGGAGATCGAGCAGGGGCTGCCCCGCACCGTGCGCCCGCTCCCCCTCCACCGTGCCGCGATCTGGCAGGCCGCGCGCGGCGGGCTGTCGGGGAAGCTGCTCGACGACTCCGACCACCCGCGGCCCGTGCTCGCGCACGAGGTGATCCGCGGGCTCGTCACGGACCTGCGGGAGACGCTGGAGGAGCTGGGCGACTGGGACGAGGTCGGCGAGCTGACCGAGACCGCCCTGGCCCGCGGCAACTCCGCGGACCGGCAGCGCGCCGCGTTCGTGCAGCACGGCGACCTGTCGGACGTGATGCGGAGCGTCGTCGAGGAGACGCAGGGGCCCGCCTCCGGGCCGGCGGCGGTCACGCCTGCGCTGCGCCGCTACCGGGCCCGCGCGGGCGACGAGGGCATCGATGCGAACGCGGTGCCGCGCCCCAACTACCGTGCGGTCATCGAGCACGTGCGCGCGCTCGGGGACGACGGGATCGCCGAGCGGACGGCGGCGCAGGAACGCTGGACGGCCACGCACTCCTTCGACTTCGGCGTCGCCGGCAGCAAGCGGCCGTTCCAGGTCGATCTCGTCCCGCGGCTCATCCAGGCGTACGAGTGGGCGGAGCTCGAAGCGGGTCTCGTCCAGCGCGCTCGCGCCATCGAGGCGTTCCTCGACGACGTGTACGGCGAGCGGAGGATCCTCCGGGACGGGGTGCTGCCGGAGGAGGCCGTGCTCGGCGCTCCCGGCTGGCTGCCCGACGCCGCCCGCCTGCCGCGCGAGGCGCTGCGCGCGCCGATCCAGGGCTTCGACCTCGTCCGCAACGAGTACGGCGGCTGGCGGGTGCTCGAGGACAACGTGCGCAACCCCTCCGGCGTGGCCTACTCCATCGCGATCCGGCAGCTGATGGACGCCGTGCTGCCCGAGCTGCCGAGGCCGGATCACCTCGCCGATCCGGCGACCGCGCTCGAGCACCTCCGCCGCACCGTGCTGGCGGGTGCGAAGCCCGGCACGCGCGGCGCGCTGCTGTCCGGTGGTGAGGACAGCTCGGCCTGGTTCGAGCACCGGCGCCTCGCGGACGGTGCGGGCCTGCTGCTCGCGGTGCCGGGCGACCTGGTCGTCGAGCACGGCACCGTCGTCCAACGGTCGTCGGGCGACCGGATCGGCAGCCTCTACCTGCGCCTCGACGTCGAGCTGCCCGACCTCGTGGACGAGACCGGGCGGGCGATCGGCGCCGAGATCATGCACGTCGCGGCGGCCGGAGGCGTGACCCTGGTGAACGCGCCGGGCAACGGCGTCGCCGACGACAAGGCCATGTACCGGTCCGTGCCCGAGCTGATCGGGTACTACCTCCACGAGCGGCCCCTGCTCGAGGGCGTGCCGACCTACCGGCTCGGCGACGAGGGCGAGCGGCAGGCGGTGCTCGAGCGGGTCGGAGAGCTGGTGACGAAGCCGGTCGACGGCTCCGGCGGTCGCGGGGTGCTCGTCGGACCCGCCGCGGATGCGGGCGAGGTGGCGAGCCGGCGCGCGGAGATCGCGGACGACCCGAGGGCCTGGGTGGCGCAGGAGGTCGTGTCGCTCTCCTCCGTCCCGTCGCTCGAGGGCGGGCTGCTGCAGCCGCGGCACGTCGATCTGCGCGCGTTCGTCTACGCGACGGGGCACCGCAGGAAGGACTACCTGCTCGCGGACCTGGCCCTGACCCGGGTCGCGCCCGAGGGCAGCCTGGTCGTGAACTCCTCGCGAGGCGGCGGGGCGAAGGACACCTGGATCGTGCTCCCCGAGCACCGCCGGGCCCGATCCCGCGACCGCTAGGAGAACCCCATGTGCGGACTTGCCGGCGAGATCCGGTTCGACTCCCGACCTGCCGACGTGGGCGCCGTCGCCCGGATGACGGCGTGCATGGTGCACCGCGGCCCCGACGGCGAAGGGCTGTGGGCGGAGGGGGCCGCCGCGTTCGGGCACCGGCGGCTCGCGATCATCGACCTGTCGGCCTCCGGCGCCCAGCCCATGACGGACACCGAGACCGGCGCCGTCATCGTGTTCAACGGCTGCATCTACAACCACCACGAGCTGCGCGACGAGCTGCGCGGGCTCGGGCACACGTTCGTCTCCACCTCCGACACCGAGGTGATCGAGAAGTCGTGGGCGCAGTGGGGCGAGGGCTTCGTCGACCACTTCTTCGGGATGTTCGCGATCGCGCTGCGCGAGCCCCGCACCGGCAGGACGGTGCTGGCCCGCGACCGGCTCGGCATCAAGCCGCTCTACCTCGACGAGCGGCCCGGGATGCTGCGGTTCGCCTCCACGACGCAGGCGCTCCTCGACGCCGGCGGTGTGGACACGGGCATCGACCGCGACGCGCTCGCTCAGTACATGAGCTTCCACTCCGTCGTCCCAGCGCCGCGCACGATCCTGGCGGGGATCACGAAGCTGCCGCCGGCGACGGTCCGCGTGATCGAGGCGGACGGCACCAGCCGGCAGCACGTGTACTGGACGCCGTCGTTCGAGCGCGACCCCGCCGACGCCGGCCGGTCGCCGCAGGAGTGGCAGGACGCGGTGCTCGACTCCCTCCGCGTCGCCGTCAAGCGGCGGATGGTCGCCGACGTGCCGGTCGGGGTGCTGCTCTCCGGCGGGCTCGACTCGTCGCTCGTCGTCGCGCTGCTCGCGGAGCTGGGCCAGACCGACCTGGCGACGTTCAGCATCGGGTTCGAGTCCGGCGGCGGCGAGTCCGGCGACGAGTTCGAGTACTCGACCCTCGTCGCCCGGGAGTTCGGCACCGTCCACCACCGCATCCCGATCGGCTCGGCGCGCCTGCTGCCCGCGGTCGACGGCGCGGTCGCGGCGATGAGCGAGCCGATGGTCAGCCACGACGCCGTCGCCTTCTACCTGCTGTCGGAGGAGGTGGCGAAGTCGATCAAGGTCGTGCAGTCCGGCCAGGGCGCCGACGAGGTGCTCGGCGGCTACGACTGGTACCCGCCGCTCGCCGGGGTCGCGCGCGGGGATGCCGTCAGCGCCTACTCGGACGTCTTCGTCGACCGGCCGTGGGCGGCGATGGCCGAGTGGCTGAACCCCGCATGGCTCGCCGAGACCGACGTGCCGCGGGCGTTCCTCGAGGCCTCCTTCAGCGCCGCGGGCGCCACGACGGCCGTCGACGCGGCGCTGCGGAACGACACGACCGTGATGCTCGTCGACGACCCGGTGAAGCGGGTCGACAACATGACGATGGCGTGGGGCCTGGAGGGCCGCGTGCCGTTCCTCGACCACGAGTTCGTCGAGCTGGCCGGCCGGATCCCGCCCGAGCTGAAGCTCGCCGACGGCGGCAAGGGCGTGCTGAAGCGCGCCTCCCGCGGCGTCGTGCCGGACGCGGTCATCGACCGGACGAAGGGCTACTTCCCCGTCCCGGCGATCCGCCAGCTGGAGGGCCCGATGCTGCAGAAGGTGCGCGACGCCCTCCTGGACCCGGCCGCGCAGCACCGCGACCTGTTCCGCAGGAGCACGGTCGAGCGCCTCCTGACCGACCCGAACACCGAGCGCACGACCCTCGGCAGCAACGCGCTCTGGCAGCTGGGCCTGCTCGAGCTCTGGCTCCAGACCAACCACATCCGCTGATCCGCCGTCTCGCGGATCCGGAGATCCTTCGCGGATCCGGAGGAATTCCGCGACACCCCGCGGAAGGAGCGCTGAGCACGGCGTGTCGCTGAACATCTCCGGATCCGCAAAGGTGACGACGGTCCTGCTCGACCTCGACGGGGTGCTGATGGACCACCGGCGTGCGGCGCTGGAGGCGGTCAGGGGCTTGCTCGGCGAGCGCGCGACGCCCGAGATCGTCGACGCCTGGTTCGTCGCGCAGGACCAGCGCAGGGCGGAAGCGATGGGTGCGCGGAAGCCCGACCCTCGGGCGTTCCTGATCACGTGCGACCGGCTCGGCGTCGCGCCGGACACCGTGCTCTCCGTCGGTGACGAGTTCGAGGTGGACGTGGTCGGCGCCCGATCGGCTGGCCTGCACGCGGTCCTCCTGGACCGGTCCGGCACTGCGCCGCCGGAGGAGACGGCCGTCATCCACTCTCTGCGCACGCGGGCGCATCGGCCGCGGAGGGGCTCGCCAGCGGGATGGGGCGGGGCGGCCTCCCCCGACGTCGCTGGAGGAGGCGCTGGTGGAGGATGGTCCCGTGACCGACACCGCCACCGACGACCGGATCGACGCCGCCGTCCGGCTCGGGACGGACCTCATCGACGCGTGGGGCAGCTGGTCACCGACCATGACGCCCGATGCGAAGCGGGTCGCGTTCATCAGCGACCGGTCCGGGACCCCGGAGGTCTGGGTGCAGGAGGTCGTGCTGCACGGCGACGCTCCCCCGGCCCAGCGCATCCCGCTCTCGGCGGACCCGGTCATCGCGGTGTCCTGGTCGGCGGACAGCCGGTGGCTCGCCTGCACGGTCGCCACCGGGGGCGGCGTCCGCACCCAGGTGTGGGTGGTGCAGCCCGACGGGTCCGAGGCGCGACGCATCGCGGGCGACCAGGACGAGCACGCCGAGCAGGGCCCGTGGACCCGGAGCGGGCACCGCCTCGTGGTGACGTTCCCCTCCCCCGCCCTCGGCAGGGCGACGAAGGCGTACCTGGCCGACCCGTGGACCGGCCGGCTCGACGACCTCGCCGAGGGCGACCTGATCCACGTGCTCGACATCTCCCTCGAGGAGCGCTTCCTCATCGTGATCGACGGCGAGCGCGGCCGGCAGTTCTGCAGCGTCGTCGACCGGCTCGAGAACCAACACTTCCCGCTGCTGCCGAGCGGCACCGGCTCCACCGACGTCGCACTGGTCCGGCCGGCACCCGAGGGCGAGCCCGGCCCCCTCTACGTCTACCTCGCCTCCGACGTCGGGCTGTCCCGCCGCCAGCTGATCGGCATGCCGTTCGGCCCGAACGGGCACCGCGGCGAGCCCCGCACGCTCGCCTACCGCGACGACGCGGAGCTGGAGGCCGTCGACGCGGACGACGCCGGCGAGCTGCTCCTGCTCGTCTGGAACGCTGCCGGCCGCAGCGAGCTCGAGCTGTACCACACCGGTTCGCACGAGCGGCAGGCCATCACCGGGCTGCCGGGGCTCGTCGCCACGACGCCGGTGCTGTCCCGCAACGGCGCCTCCGTGATCCTCGGGGTGGAGGGGCCGGAGCGACCTCGCGAGCTGTGGCACCTCGACACGCACAGCCGCCGGTGGACCCGGGTCACCGCCGCGCCCGCCCTGCAGAGCCGCCTGGTCGTGCCGTCGCTCGAGGTCTTCCGCGGCGAGGACGGCATCACCCTCACCGGGTGGCTCTACCGCGCGGAGGGCGCCAGCGCCGCCGTCGTCCACCTGCACGGCGGGCCGGAGGCGCAGGAGCGGCCGACGTTCAGTCCGCAGCACCAGGCGCTCGCGAGCGCCGGCGTCAGCGTGTTCGCGGTGAACATCCGCGGGTCCTCGGGGTTCGGACGCGAGTTCGTGCACGCGGACGACCTCGGCGGCCGCTTCGACGCGTTCGCCGACGTCCGGTCGGCGGCGCACCATCTCGTCGCCACCGGCGTCGCGGACCGTCACCGGATCGGCGTCACCGGCCGGTCCTACGGCGGCTACCTGACGCTCGCCTCCCTCGCCTTCTCCCCCGGCGTGTTCGCCGCCGGCGTCGACGTCTGCGGGATGAGCGACCTCACCTGGTTCTACGAGGAGACGGAGCCGTGGATCGGGGCCGCCGCCGTCACGAAGTACGGCCACCCGGAGCGCGACCGGGCGCTGCTCGAGGCGATCTCGCCGCTGCGGCAGGCCGACGCGATCGACGTTCCGCTGCTCGTCGTGCACGGCGAGCTGGACACCAACGTGCCGGTCGGCGAGGCACGACGGATCGTCGCGGCGCTCACCGAGCTGGGCCGGCCCGTCGAGTACCTCGAGCTGCCGGGCGAGGGCCACGAGTACCGCCGCGCCGCCTCCCGCGCCCGCCTCCTGACCGACCTGGTCCGCTTCTTCGCCTCCCGGCTCTGACTGGCGGGGCCCACCGCTGCTGATCCGACGGTGCGCACGCGCGCGACAGCAGCGGTAGGCCCCGTTAGCGTGGAGGGGATGGCGGACTCCTCGAGGATCGACGTGTGGCTCTGGGCCGTGCGCGTCTACCGGACGCGGTCGATCGCGAGCGCCGCGTGCAAGGCCGGCCACGTCGCGATCAACGGGGTCAAGGTCAAGCCGTCGCACGTCGTGCACGTCGGCGACGAGGTGCGGGCGCAGCTGGCCCACGAGAAGATCCTCGGCGTCAAGGCGCTGCCGCTGAAGCGCGGCGGCGCACCGGACGCGGCGCTCGCGGTCGAGGACCGTACGCCGCCTGCGCCGCCGAAGGTGGAGACGCCGGCCGCCGTGCTCCGCGACCTCGCGGCCGGCCGGCCGACGAAGAAGGACCGCCGGGACATCACCCGCCTCCGCGGCTACTGAACTTCGCCGTTCAGGAGTTCTGGCGGGCGAAGCCTCGCCAGAACTCCTGGACGACGAAGGATCAGCTCGGGTCGAGGACCTCGTGGACCGGCGTCGTGTCGTCGGGGTCGTCGCCCTCGGCGCTGGAGGGTCTGCCCTCCGCCTCCAGCACGGTCTCCGTGTCCGGGTGGTCGGGGTCCGCTCCCTCCGCCTGGGAGGGCTTCGCTTCGTCGCTCACAGTGCTCCTACTTCCCGCCCGCAGCGATGCGGAAGTCGTGGGTCGGATCCTCGAGGTCGTCGGTCGGCGTCAGGTCGGTCTTGCCGACGAAGTCCGCAATCCACCCGGCCAGGATCCGCACCTTGCGGTCCGTCGTCGGCATCGCGAACAGGTGGTAGCCGCGGTGCGCGAGCCACGCCGGCAGCTCCTTCAGCTGGATGCCGTAGATGTTCGCGGCGCCGCGGAAGGTGCCGTACTCCGCCACCGTGCCGAGGCTGTAGTGGATGTACTGCTTCGGGCGGCGGCGCTTCACGACGCGCACGATGTTGGCGCCGAGGAGCGACGCCTGCCGCACGGCGTTCTGCGCGTTGGGCGGGTACCACGCGGGCTGCGGCTTCGTCAGATCCGGGATCTGGGCGTTGTCGCCGGCAGCCCACACGCCGCGGACCCAGCCGCCGTCCTCGCGGACGACCTGGAGGCGGGGGCTCGTGTTCACGTGCCCGCGCGGGCCGAGCGGCAGGTCCGTGTTCGCGAGCACGGGGTGCGGTTTCACCCCGGCGGTCCAGACCAGCATGCCGAACGGCACCTCGTCGCCGTCGCTGAACACCGCGACGGCGTCCTCGCAGGACTTCATCGTGGTCTTCAGGCGCACGTCGATGCCGCGCTTCCGCAGCTCGCCGAGCGTCCAGACCGACAGCTCGGGCCCGACCTCGGGCGCGACGCGGTCGAGGGCCTCGATCAGGATCCAGTGCGGCTCCGCCCCGGCGAGAGCGGGCTGCGCCGCGATCGCCTTCTTCGAGAGCTCGGAGAGCTCGCCGAGCGCCTCGACTCCGGTGTAACCGCCGCCGATCATGACGAACGTCAGGAGCCTGCGGCGCTCTGCCTGGTCGGAGGTCGCAGCGGCCTTCGCGACGTTCAGCAGCACCGTGTTGCGGGTGTGCGCCGCCTCCTCGATCGTCTTGAAGCCCACACCGTGCTCGGCCAGCCCCGGCGTGGGGAACGTCCGGGTCACAGCGCCCAGGCCCACGACGACATGGTCGTAGTCGTAGACGGTCTCGCCGCCGTCGACGGGCGCGACCGACACGGTCTTCGCCTTCGAGTCGAGCCCCGTCACGCTGCCGCGGACGACGTTCGTGTGCTGCAGCGCCTGCCGCAGGTCGACCGTGACGTCGCGCGGGCTGACGTGGCCGCCGGCGACCTCGGGCAGCAGCGGCTGGTAGGTCATGTAGGCGCGCGGCTCGACGAGGGTGACGTCGAGGTGCAGCTCCGGGTACTTCTCGAGCGTCCACGCGACGTAGAGGCCGACGTAGCCGCCCCCCAGGATCACGATCTTCTGCGGCGCGACCGGCATAGGTTTCCCCTCGTCGGTGGCCCTCGCCACCATCGTGTCGACCGTCCCATCACGGCCTGTGCACTTCCTGGTGAGCGCTTCCTGGTGGATGCTGCCTGGTGGATGCTGCTTGGTGAGCGCTGCCTGGTGGGCGCTGCCTGGTCGAATGCCGAACAGCCGAGCGGTCGACGTCGTCAGGTGCGGCGCCGCAGCGGCTTGACCCCCTCCAGCGCGGGGCCGAGCCCGATGTCGACGAGGCGGATGCGGCCGGCGGCCCGGCGCCCGCCCTCGGCGAGCAGACCGGCCTTCACCGCACCGAACGTCACCGTGACATCGGCGCGGAGCAGCGGCGGATACGCGGCACCGTCGTCGGGGTCGATCCCGCTCGGCAGATCGACGGCGACGATCCTCGTGGCGCGGCCGGATTCGAGGATCCTGCCGACGACGTGCCGCGCCGGACCGCGCAGCCCGCCGCGCGCACCCGTGCCGAGGATCCCGTCGAGCACGATGTCCGCCGCAGCGGCCTCCGCGGCGATCGAGCCGGCGCTCGCGTCGAGCGGCAGCAGGCGCGCACCCGCCCGTTCCGCGGCCCGCAGGCCCCGCCCGTGCACGCGGCGGCCGAGCCGCGCGACGACGACCGCGCTCCCCCGGGCGAGCAGGATCGCCGCGGCCAGCAGGGCGTCGCCGCCGTTGCTGCCGCTGCCCGCGAGCACCAGCACGCGCCCCGACCGCCGCCCGAGCGCGGCCAGCTCGCGGCCCACCTCCTCGGCCAGCCCGGCGGCGGCGCGGTCCATCAGCGGAACGCCAGCATCGAGCAGCGGCCGCTCGGCCGCCCGGATCTGGTCCGCCGAGTAGCCGTCGTGGAGGTCGCCGTGCACACCGTCATGCTGCTCGGAGGCGGCGGGGAGCACCATCGCAGGATGCGAATCATCGTCACCGGCGGCAGCGGGAAGCTCGGCGGCACCGTCGTCGCCTCCCTCCGCACGGCCGGCCACACCGTCGTCGTCTTCGATCGCGCCGCCGCGCGCGGCGAGGGCATCCCGGTCGACCTGACCGACGCGGGGCAGACCATCGACGCGATCGCGGGTGTGGAGGACCACCACGACGGGGTCGACGCGATCGTGCACCTCGCCGCGATCCCGGCTCCCGGCATCGCCCCCGACGTCGTGACCTTCGAGAACAACATCCTCGGTACGCACCACGTGCTGCAGGCGGCGCGTCGGGCGGGCGTGCGCCGGATCGTGACGGCGTCGAGCGAGACGCTGCTCGGGCTGCCGATGGCGGAGGCGCCCGCCTACCTCCCCGTCGACGAGGAGGTGACGCTGCCGAACAGCACCTACTCGATGTCGAAGCACCTCGAGGAGCAGATGGCGATCACCTTCTGCCGCTGGGACCCGATGCTGTCGATCACGGCGATGCGGTTCTCGAACGTGATGGTCGAGTCCGACTACGCCGGGTTCGAGCAGTGGCAGGACGATCCGGCCCTGCGCCGCTGGAACGCGTGGGGCTACATCGACGCCCGCGACGCGGCGGAGGCGATCCGGCTCGCGCTCGAGGTGCGCGGGCCCGGGTTCGAGCGCTACATCATCGCGAACGGCGACACGGTGATGCGGACCCCGAGCGCCGAGCTCGCCGCCGCCGAGTTCCCCGGCGTCCCGTTCACCAGGCCCGTCGAGGGGCGCGACACCCTCCTGTCGATCGAGAAGGCGCGCCGCGAGCTCGGCTGGGAGCCCGCGCACTCCTGGCTCGACGCGCGAGGCTGACCGGTGCCCGCGAAGAAGGACCTGCCGTCCACGCTGCAGCGCTCGGAGGAGCACGCGCAGGCGGTGTACGGCGAGACGCTGGACTCCGCCGAGCAGACCTACGGCGACGGCGAGCGCGCGCACCGCACCGCGTTCGCGGCGCTCAAGCACTCGTACGAGAAGGTCGGCGACCACTGGGAGCCGAAGGACGAGAAGGGGCCGTCGGACGAGGGCGCCGAGCAGAGCGGGCCGAGCGATCACCCGACCAGGGGCGGGGTGGACGCCAACGCCTCCAAGCAGCACCTGCTCCAGGTCGCGCGGGGGCTCGACGTCCACGGCCGCTCGACGATGACCAAGGCCGAGCTCGTCGACGCGATCCAGAAGGCGAACGACCGGGCGACCAGGAAGGCCCGGGAGGACTGAGCGATCGAGCAGGACGTTCGCACTCGAGCAGGACGAGATCGCCGAGTTCGTCCCGGTGGCGGCGGGACGGGACACGGGCGAATTCGGACGTTCCGGGCGTCCGTTGTCGCCCGGAAC
>NZ_CAXTHO010000004.1:0-49291 GCF_964244015.1 uncultured Amnibacterium sp.
AGGACGGCGAGATCTCGGGTCATGGCACGGGACTGTGGCGCACGTCCGACCCGAGTGCACGAGGTCGCCCTGTGGAGGAGAGGATCCTGTGCTCCCGCTCGCCGATCCGGAGATCTCGGACGACACCCCGCGTCGAGGCGCCGTGCACCGGGGGGTCGTCCACCATCTCCGGATCCGCGGCCGGAATCCGGATCCGCGAGCTGCGGCGGCGCCCGGGGCCGCAGGGCTGTCCGATCGGCCAGCGATACTTCATGCGTGCAGCTCCTCGCCGCGTTCAGTCTCCGCAACCGAGCGCTGATCGCGCTCGTGACGGTGGTCGCCGCGCTCTTCGGGGTGCTCGCCACGTCCGGCCTCCGGCAGGAGCTGATCCCCTCCATCACGCTGCCGCAGCTCGCGGTGGTCTCGACGTATCGCGGCGCCTCGCCGCAGATCGTCAGCGAACGGGTCAGCCGGCCGATCGAGCAGGCGGTCCGCGGCATCCGCGGGGTCGACACGACGTCGTCGCAGTCCGCGACCGGCAGCTCCACCGTCAGCATCGGCTTCACCTTCGGCACCGATCTCGACACCGCGGAGCAGAAGGTCAGCGCCGCGCTCAACTCCCTCCAGTCGTCGCTGCCCGACGGCGTCGAGCCGCAGGTCGTCGCCGGCAGCCTCGACGACCTCCCGATCACCGCCGTGTCGGTCACGGGCGACGCCTCCACGACCGAGCTCGCCGCAGCGGTCACCGACTCGGTCCTGCCGAAGCTCGAGAAGCTGGACGGCGTCCGCGCCGCGAGCCTCACCGGTGCACCCGGCACGCGGATCACCGTGGTGCCGAAGGACGCGCTCGCCGACCACGGGCTCACGACCTCCGTGATCACGAGCACGCTGCAGGCCTCCGGTGCGCTCGTGCCGGGCGGCAGCGTCACCGAGGAGGGCCGCACCCGCTCCATCGAGATCGGCACCGAGCTGGGCTCCGCCGCCGACATCGGCGCCCTGCCCCTGGCCGGGGTGACGCAGCAGCAGTGGAACGCGCGCTCCGGCTCGCTGACCCGCCCGCCGCGGATCGGCGACGTCGCCACCGTGACCCTGGGCCAGGACCCCGTCACCACCATCGCCCTCGTGAACGGGCGGCCGTCGCTGACCGTCTCGGTCACGAAGCTGCCCGACGCGAACACCGTCCAGGTCTCCCGCGAGGTCGCCGAGGCGCTGCCGGACCTGCGGTCCGCGCTCGGTGCCGGCGGGCGGTTCACGCCGGTCTTCGACCAGGCGCCCTTCATCACGCAGTCGATCGACTCCCTGCTGCAGGAGGGCGGTCTCGGCCTGATCTTCGCGGTGCTCGTGATCCTGCTGTTCCTGCTCAGCATCCGCGCGACGCTCGTCACCGCGATCAGCATCCCGACGTCGGTGCTGATCACCCTGATCGGGATGCAGGCGGCGCAGTACTCGCTGAACATCCTGACGCTCGGCGCCATCACGATCGCGATCGGCCGTGTCGTCGACGACTCGATCGTCGTCACCGAGAACATCGCGCGGCACTTCCGCGAGGACTTCCCCGGTTTCGCGAACAGCAAGGAGGACCGGCACCGCGTGGCACCGGAGGCGCGGCGGCGAGTGGTGCAGGACGCGGTGAAGGAGGTGTCGGGCGCGGTCACCGCCTCGACCGCCACCACGGTCGCGGTGTTCCTCCCGATCGCGTTCGTCGGCAGCACGGCCGGGGAGCTGTTCCGGCCCTTCGCCCTGACGGTGACGATCGCGCTCGCCTCGTCGCTGCTCGTCGCGCTGACGATCGTGCCGGTGCTCTCCTACTGGTTCCTCCGGCCGGGCCGCAGCAAGCGCGAGTCGGGCAAGCGCCTCCCGCCGCTGCAGCGCGCCTACCGCCCGGTCCTCTCCGGAACGCTCCGTCATCCGTGGCTGACGGTGCTGGCCGCGCTGGTCGTGCTCGTGCTGACCGGGCTGCTCGTGCCCCGGCTGCAGACGAACTACCTCGGTTCGACCGGCCAGAACACCCTCACAGTCACCCAGACGGTGGCCGACGGCACGAGCCTCGACGAGCAGACCGCCGAGGCGCGGACCGTCGACGGCACGTTGCGCTCGATCGACGGCGTCCGCATCGTGAGCGCCTCGATCGGCACCAGCGGAAACGCTGCGCGCGACGCGTTCACCGGCGGCCAGGGCTCCCAGATCACCTACTCGATCACCACCGATGAGAGCCTCGACCAGGACGCGCTGCAGCAGCGGATCCGCTCCCGGCTCGGCGGTTCGACGGGCGAGTTCGACGTCTCGAGCGGCCAGGGCTTCGGGACCTCGAGCGACATCGAGGTCGACATCACGGCCGGCAGCACCGAGGCGCTCGGTACCGCGGCGGATCGCGTGCTCCAGGAGGTGCGGGCGCTGAAGTCCGTCGCGCAGGCGACGAGCAACCTGTCCGCGACGGAGCAGTACCTCGCCGTGCGGGTCGATGCGGACAAGGCCGCGAGGGCCGGCTTCACCGAGGCGTCGCTGGCGCAGCTCGTCGCCGCGCAGACGCAGCCGACCGACATCGGCTCGATCACCGTCGGCGACGACAGCATCACGGTCTACCTCCGCGCGCAGGATCCGCCCACCACTCTCGGTCAGCTGCAGGCGCTGAAGGTGCCGACGCCGACCGGGGAGAAGAAGCTGTCGACGCTCGCGACCGTGGCGCTCGACACCGAGCCGGCAGCGGTGACCAGCACGGACGGCGCGCGCAGCGCCAGCGTGACGGCGACCCCGGCCGGCACGAACACCGGTGCGGCGATCGCGGACGTGCAGAAGGTGGTCGCCGGGCTCAGCTTGCCGGGAGGCGCCGCGGCGACGGTCGGCGGGCTGGCCTCCGATCAGACCACCGCGTTCTCGCAGCTGTTCCTGGCGCTGCTCGCCGCGATCCTGATCGTCTACACGATCATGGTCGCGACGTTCCGCAGCCTGCGGCAGCCGCTCCTCCTGCTGATCTCCGTCCCGTTCGCGGCGACGGGCGCGATCCTGCTGCAGCTCGCCTCCGGCATCCCGCTCGGCGTCGCCTCCGTGATCGGTCTGATCATGCTCGTCGGCATCGTCGTGACGAACGCGATCGTGCTCATCGACCTCGTCCGCCAGTACCGGGAGAAGGGGGAGTCGGTGCGGAACGCCGTGCTCGACGGTGCATCCCGACGGCTCCGGCCGATCCTGATGACGGCGCTCGCGACGATCTTCGCGCTCGTGCCGATGGCGTCGGGGCTCACCGGGCACAGCGGGTTCATCTCGCAGCCGCTCGCGATCGTGGTGATCGGCGGCCTCGTCTCCTCGACCGTGCTCACGCTGATCGTGCTGCCGACCCTCTACTTCCTGGTGGAGGGCCGCCGCGAACGACGCGACGAGCGCCGCGCGAGGGGCGCCAGGCCGGCGAAGACCCTCACCCGTCCCGCCGCGAAGCCCGCCTCCTGAGCACGACGGCAGGAAGTATTCGCTTCAGCAGGAAGATTCAGCCGATCTGTTCCTGCTGAACGTGTTTCTTCCTGCTGTCGTGCTCTCCCGGGGGCGGCTATACCATGGAGGGTCGGCCAGGACCGTTTTCGTGGAGTCCACAGGCCGTCGGCGCATCGCATCCGGTGCGCTCCCACGGCCCGCTGCAGACGCGCGCAGCGCCCAGATCGGACGGATCCTCGGCATGCCCGGACGCCCTCGCAACAACAAGACCCCCGACGGCGGCAAGCGCCGCTGGACGCCGGAGGACCGCGCGACGCGCGCCCCCGGATCCGCTGCCCCCGCACGCGGCGGCCGCTCCTCCTCCTCCACCGCCGGCTCCGGGAACCGAGCCGCCGGGCGCGAGGCCCGGTTCGGTCCTTCGAGAGCCTCGGGAGGGTCTGCCCAGGACGACCGCGGGTCCAGCCGCCAGAACCGCGGCATCGACTGGTACCCGGGTCCCCGCAACGCGGACCGCACCGACCGGCCCTTCGGCGACCGCCGCTTCGGCGGCCAGCGCTCCGACCGCCCGCAGCGCGACGACCGCGGTGCGCGTCCGGAGCGCGCGGACCGCTTCGACCGGCCCGCGCGGACCGAGCGCCCCGATCGTGGCGATCGGCCGCAGCGCACGGACCGCCCCGAGCGCGGGTCGGGTTCCACCGCGCGCCCCGCGACCGGCGCCCGTCCCGAGCGCGGTGGCCGCTCGGACCGCCCGCAGCGCGACGACCGGTCCGAGCGTCCGGCCCGCTTCGATCGCGATCAGCGCCCGCAGCGCCAGGGCCGGTTCGAGCGACCCGCGCGCGAGGATCGGTTCGAGCGGCCGCAGCGTGACGAGCGCCGCCCGCCCCGCGAGGACCGGCTCTCCCGATCCGACGACCGCCCGCGGACCGGGCAGCGCTCCGGGCCGAGCCGCGACCGCGAGCAGCACAACCGCCGCCCGGCCACGACCTTCTCCGGTCGCGAGGAGCGCACCACGCGCTTCGAGGCGCCGCAGGACATCGTGCTCGAGCGTCTCCAGGGCGATGTCGTGACCGCGGAAGACGTGGCGGGCAGGAGCTTCGCCGACCTCGGTCTCGGTGAGCAGATCACGAAGGCACTCGCCGACCTCGGCGCCATCACGCCGTTCCCGATCCAGGCCGCGACGATCCCGGCGGCGCTCCGGGGACGCAACGTGCTCGGTCGCGGACGGACCGGATCCGGCAAGACCATCGCGTTCGGCGCGGCGCTCGTCGAGCGGCTGCTGCGCAACTGGGCGGAGGCCGGCCGCACCGGCACCGGCCGCCGCGTCGGTCGCGCCCCGCGCGCCCTGATCCTGGCGCCGACGCGCGAGCTCGCGCTGCAGATCGACCGCACCGTGCAGCCGATCGCCCGATCCGTCGGCCTCTACACGACCCAGATCGTCGGCGGCGTGCCCCAGGGCCGCCAGGTCGGCGCGCTCAGCAAGGGCGTCGACATCGTCATCGGCACCCCCGGCCGCATCGAGGACCTGCTCGAGCAGGGCCGTCTCGACCTGTCCGACATCGAGATCGCCGTGCTCGACGAGGCCGATCACATGGCCGACCTCGGGTTCCTCGAGCCGATCCAGCGCCTCCTGCGCCGCGTGCCGGGCAAGGGGCAGCGGCTGATGTTCTCGGCGACGCTCGACGCGGCCGTGTCGAAGCTCGTCGCGGAGTTCCTGCCGGACCCCGATGTGCACGAGGTCGCGGAGCCCGAAGGGTCCGTCACCGCGGATCATCGCGTGCTCGTGATCGAGCAGGGCGAGAAGCTGCCGGTGCTGACCGCGCTGCTCGCCGCCACCGACCGCTCGCTCGTCTTCGCGCGCACCCGCGCCTTCGCCGAGCAGCTGGCGGACGAGCTGGAGGACGCCGGTGTCCGCACCGAGAGCCTCCACGGGGACCTGAACCAGGTCCGTCGCACCCGCAACCTGGCTCGCTTCAGCGAGGGCAAGGTCTCGGCGCTCGTCGCGACCGACGTCGCGGCGAGGGGCATCCACGTCGACGACATCGGCCTCGTGGTGCACGCCGACTCCGCCGAGGACTACAAGACGTACCTGCACCGCTCCGGCCGGACCGGCCGGGCCGGCGCCTCCGGCACCGTCGTCACCCTGATCACGGCGCGTCGCAAGCGCCGCTTCGTCGAGCTGCTCGAGCGCGCGGGTATCGACGCCGACTTCGTCGAGCTGCGGGTCGGCGACGATCCGGTCGCCGCGCTCGGCCTGTGAGCCCGGCGGACGCGCTCGCGGTCGCGGACTGGCGGCAGCGGACCCACGCGGAGTACCAGGAGGCCCGCGACGCCCGCGATGTCGCCGCCAGCTGGTCGCGGTGGCGGGCGAGGCGGGACGGGCTGTTCCGCAGCCACCCGGCCTCGCCGCTGCTGCCGGAGGACCGGCCGGGCTTCACCGCGCTGGCCTTCCCCGACTACGACCCGGCCTGGCGCTTCGAGGCCGAGGTGGAGGAGGCCCCGCCCGCGCACCTGGACGTCCCGACAGGGACGGACGGCGTGGTGCCGTTCGACCGGATCGGGCTGGTCCGTCTCGGCGGCGTCGGGACGCTGGACGTGTGGTGGCTGGGGTCCTACGGCGGCGGGCTCTTCATCCCGGTGAAGGACGCGACCGCCGGCACACCGGGCGGGACCTACGGCGGCGGCCGCTACCTGATCGACACCGTCAAGGGCGCCGATCTGGGGCGCTCGGGCTCGTCGATCGTGATCGACCTGAACTTCGCCTACAACCCGTCGTGCGCCTACGACCCGGAATGGGCGTGCCCGCTCGCTCCCGCCGGGAACACGCTGACCGTCGCCGTGCCCGTGGGCGAGCGCGTCTTCAACGAGGACTACTGACTGCTTCATCGTGGTCTCGAGGCTCGCTGCGCTCGCACCTCGACCGGCGGGCTGCTGACTGTGGAGAACGGAGCCGGATGTCCGATGCGCGGGTTACCCTCGCGCCCGTGACCGACGTGCTGCCCGCCCCCGCGGCAACGAGTGCTGCGCTCGAGGTCCTGCACCGTGTGTTCGGGTTCGAGTCGTTCCGCGGCCGTCAGGGCGAAGTCGTCGACGCCGTGATCGCGGGTGGCGACGCCGTCGTGCTGATGCCCACCGGTGCCGGCAAGTCGGTGTGCTTCCAGATCCCGGCACTCGTCCGCCGCGGCACCGGCCTCGTGGTGTCGCCGCTGATCGCGCTGATGCACGACCAGGTCGACGCACTCCGCGCGGTCGGCGTGCGGGCCGAGTTCCTGAACTCGACGCAGAGCATCTCCGAGCGGCAGGAGGTGGAGCGGGCGCTGCTCGCCGGCGAGGTCGACCTGGTCTACATCGCCCCCGAACGGCTCTCGAACGACGCGGTCCGCGGTCTGCTCGATCGCGTCGCAGCAGGGCCGGGCCTCTCGGTCTTCGCGATCGACGAAGCGCACTGCGTGTCGCAGTGGGGCCATGACTTCCGGCCCGACTACCTCGCGCTCGCGGATCTGGTCGGGCGCTGGCCCGGGGTGCCGACGATGGCGCTGACGGCGACGGCGACGGACGCGACCCACAAGGAGCTGACGTCGCGGCTGCATCTGGAAAACGCGAAGCACGTCGTCGCGAGCTTCGACCGGCCGAACATCCAGTACCGGATCGTGCCGAAGGACGACCCGAAGCAGCAGCTGCTGAAGCTCATCCAGGACGAGCACAAGGGTGACGCCGGCATCGTCTACGCCCTGTCGAGGAACGCGGTCGAGCAGACCGCGGCGTGGCTCGCCGCCCGCGGCGTCGATGCGATCCCCTACCACGCGGGTCTCGACGCCAGGATCCGCGCGGCGAACCAGTCCCGGTTCCTCCGCGACGACGGTGTCGTCGTCGTCGCCACGATCGCGTTCGGCATGGGGATCGACAAGCCGGACGTGCGGTTCGTGGCCCACATCGACGTGCCGAAGTCGGTGGAGGGGTACTACCAGGAGACCGGCCGCGCCGGCCGTGACGGGCTGCCCGCCACGGCATGGCTCGCCTACGGGCTGCAGGACGTCGTGCAGCAGCGCCGCTTCATCGACCAGAGCGTCGGCGACGCCGCCCACAAGCGGAAGCAGACGGCGAACCTCGAGTCGATGCTCGCGCTCTGCGAGACGGTCGGCTGCCGGCGGCGGCAGCTGCTCGCGTACTTCGACCAGCCGACCGACCACGACTGCGGCAACTGCGACACCTGCCTCGTCCCGGTCGAGACCTGGGACGGGTCGGTCGCGGCGCAGAAGCTGCTCTCGACGATCGTGCGGCTGCAGCGCGAGCGCAACCAGCGCTTCGGCGCCGGGCAGATCGTCGACATCCTCCGGGGCAAGCGCACTCCGCGCGTCGAGCAGCACCAGCACGACGAGTTGAGCGTGTTCGGCGTCGGCGCGGACATCTCCGAGCGCGGCTGGCGCAGCGTGCTCCGGCAGCTCATCGCGCAGGGCGTCGTGCAGGTGGCGGACGACTACGGCACCCTCGGCCTGGGCGCGCTCGGTCCCGCGGTGCTGAAGGGCGAGCATCCCGTGCGGCTGCGGCACGACCTGGAGCGGTCGTCGTCCGGCGCTGGCTCGAAGCGCGCCGCGCCGGTCGCGGCGGACCTCGACGAGTCGTCGCACGAGCTGTTCGAGAAGCTCCGGGCCTGGCGAGCGGGCCAGGCGAAGGAGCAGGGCGTGCCCGCGTACGTCGTGTTCGGCGACGCCACGCTGCGGGCCCTCGCCACCGAGCGGCCGCAGGATCGGGCGGCGCTGTCGGGCATCAGCGGCATCGGGGCCGCGAAGCTCGAGCGCTACGGCGACGACGTGCTGTCGATCCTGGCGGCATGACCGAGTTCTGCACCTCGCGCCTCCTGCTGCGGCACTGGCAGGAGGGGGACCGGGCGCCGTTCGCGGCGATGGGTGCCGACGCCGACGTGATGGAGCACTTCCCGTCGGCGCTGACCCGGGAGCAGTCCGACGGCTTCATCGACCGGGTCGGCGCGGATCTCGAGCGACGCGGATGGGGCCTCTGGGCGCTCGAGGAGCTGGAGACCGGCCGCTTCGTCGGGTTCACCGGGCTGAACGTGCCGGGCTTCGACGCGCACTTCACCCCCGCGACCGAGATCGGGTGGCGCCTGCGCCGCGACGCGTGGGGGCGGGGGTTCGCGAGCGAAGCTGCTCGCGGCGTGCTGGAGGTGGCGTTCGACGACCTCGAGCTGCCCGAGGTCGTCTCGTTCACCACCACCGCGAACGTCCGCTCGCAGGCGGTCATGGAGCGGGTCGGCATGCGCCGGGATCCGGCCGAGGACTTCGATCACCCGCTCATCGAGCAGGGCAGCCCCCACCGGAGGCACGTGCTCTACCGCCTCCGCCGCCCCGGGATCTGAACACTGCTCGGGCGGGCGGTCAGTCGGTGATGGCGTCCAGGGCGGCGATCGCCTCGGCGTCGAGGGTGAAGTCGACCTCGGCGTTCTCGGCGATGCGCTTCGGGGTGACCGACTTCGGGAGGGGGAGCACGCCCTTCTCGATCAGGTAGCGGATCGCGACCTGCGCGGGGGTGTGCCCGACGCGCTGCGCGATGTCGTCCAGCGTGCCGCCGTCGAGCAGCTGCCCGGTGGCGAGTGGCGAGTAGCCCTCGACCAGCACGTCGCGCTGCTGGCACCAGGCTGTGATGTCGTCCTGCGTGTTGCCGACGAACCAGCGGATCTGGTTCGCGTGCGGCACGACGTCGGTCGCCGCGGTGAGCTGCTCGAGGTCGTCGACGGAGAAGTTCGACACCCCGATGGACCGAGTCCGCCCCTCGGCGAACAGCTCCTCGAAGACCTTCCAGACCTCGATGTTGCCGGCCGTGTGGTCCGTGCCGATCGCGGTCCAGGGCCAGGGCGCGTGGATCAGGTACAGGTCGACGACGCCGAGGTCGAGTCCCTTCTGGGACTTCTCGAACGCGGTCCTGGCGCCCGCCGCATCCTTGATCTCGGCGGGCAGCTTGGTCGTGATGAAGATCTCGCCGCGGTCGACACCGCTGTCGCGGACCGCGCGCCCGACGCTCTGCTCGTTGCCGTAGGCGAGCGCGGTGTCGATGTGGCGGTAGCCCGCGTCGAGCGCGGTGCGGACGGAGTCGTAGGCCTCGGGGCCGTCGGGGATCTGCCACGTCCCGAACCCGATCTTCGGGATGGCGACGTCGCCGGCGATGGTGAAGGTGTCAGTCAGAGCGGGCATGGGCGAGAACGGTACGGCGTACCGAGCAGCGCGACCTGTGCGATCACTCCGCGGCCGCGAGGAAGACAGCGGCGGCGGCAGCGAGACGCCCGGGGTCGTCGACATGGCACAGCTCGCGCGCCGAGTGCATCGACAGGAGGGGGGTGCCGACGTCGAAGGTGCGGATGCCCAACCGAGTCGCGGTGATCGGACCGATCGTGGAGCCGCAGGGGACGTCGTTGTTCGAGACGAACTCCTGCCACGGGACGTCCGCGGCTCGGCACACCCGGCCCCACAGCGCCGCGCCGGCGGCGTCGGTCGTGTACCGCTGCACCGCGTTGATCTTCAGCAGCGGGCCCCCGCCGACGACCGGACGGTTCGCCGGGTCGTGCATCTCGGGACGGTTCGGGTGCACGGCGTGGCCGGCGTCGGCGGAGCAGCACCAGGACGAGGCGATCGCGCGAGCGAGGTCCGCCCGCCCGCCCCCGAGCGCGGCGGTGACGCGTTCCAGCACGTCGGCGAGCAGCGGTCCGGCCGCGCCCGAGCGGCTCTCGGACCCGACCTCCTCGTGGTCGAACGCGGCGAGGACGGCGATGGCGCTCCCGGTCTCGAGCGACTCCATCGCGCGCAGGCCGGCGTGCACCGAGGTGAGGTTGTCCAGCCGGGGTGAGGCGAACAGGTCTCCTGCGATGCCGAAGCGCCGCGGCGGCTGCGTGTCGACGGTGACGAGGTCGTAGCCGGCCACGTCCTCGGCAGCGATCCCGGCCAGCGTGGCGAGCGAGCCGACGATGTCGTCGCCGGGCGTCGCGACGCCCAGGATCGGCTGCAGGTCGCGCTGCCGGTCCGGCGAGAACCCCGAGTTCAGATCGCGGTCGAGGTGGATCGCGAGGTGGGGCACGCGGGCCCACGGCCCGCTCCTGACGAGGTGCTGCACGCCGTCGGTGTCGACGATCCTGCCGGCGAAATCGAGCTCCCGGTCGAACCACGACGCGAGGATCGGGCCGCCGTAGATCTCGACCCCCGCCTGCAGCAGGCCGGACCCGCCGATGGTCGGCCGCGGCTTCAGCTTGAGGGCGGGAGAGTCCGTGTGCGCGCCGAGCACGCGGTACGGCGTCGTCGCGCTCGCGGACTCCGGCACGGCGACGGCGATGACCGCGCCGTCGCGCACGAGCACCACGCGGGCTCCGGGAACGACGGCGTCCGACCAGTCCGCGGTCTCGTCCAGCAGCGCGTAGCCGGCGGCGGCGAGCCGTCGGGCGACCTCCGCGGCCGCGTGGTACGAGCCGGGGGAGGCCGTGACGAAGTCGGCGAGGTCGTCGATGGAGGAGAGCACCATCAGGCCATGCAAGCAGAAGGGGCCGGACCGTCACCGGTCCGGCCCCTTCGGGGGATCCTCACTCGCCCAGGATGCGGTACAGCTCCCGGCGCAGCTCGTCGACCTTCTCGGTCGCGCGGGCGCGCTGCTCGGCGGTCACGCCGCCGCGGAACTGCATGGCAGCGCTGGCGAGCTTGCCGAACGCCGTCACGAGGGCGTCGCCGCCGGCGAACCGGTCGCCGGCGCTCTTGAACGCCGCATCGATCTCGTCGCGGTTGGCCTCCACGTAGGTGCGGCCGGCGTCGGTCAGCGCATACGCGCCGCGGGGTCCGCCGTCCTGGCTGATGAGGCCCTCGTCGACGAGCTGGGCGAGCGTCGGGTAGACCGAGCCGGGGCTCGGCGTCCAGGCGCCCTCCGTCTTCTCGCCGATCGACTTGATCAGGCCGTAGCCGTTCGAGGGGCCGTCGGCGAGCAGCCCGAGGATCGCGCTGCGCACGTCCCCGCGGCGAGCGCGGGGGCCGTGCGGGCCGAAACCGGGACCGGGGCCGAATCCCTTGAACGCCCGGAGCGCCTCGGCGGGTCCGTCCCAGGGTCCGCCGAAACCGCCGCGAGGCCCGCGGTGGCCGAACGGGCCGTCGAACCGGCCGCGCATCCCGGCGCCGCGAACGTGGTCGTGGTCGTGCTGGTCATGGGGGTGATTCATGATCGATACTCCTTCTGTCAGTGTTGTCGTGACGCATCACGATATATCGGTGAGCAGTGTTCCGCAAGCACTCCTCCCTCGGATCTCCCTGCTCGGATGCGGCTGGCGTCCGGTGGCTTCGAAGATGCGGCTGCCACGGTCGAGCCGGTTCCAACGAAGGAGGACGACGCATGGCACTCGGAGACAAGATCTCGAACGCGGCGGAGGACCTGGCCGGCAAGGCCAAGGAGTCCGCTGGCAAGGCGAAGGGCGACGAGCAGCTCGAGGCGGAGGGTCAGACCGACCAGACCGCCGCGAAGGCGAAGAAGGTCGGCGAGGACGTCAAGGACGTCTTCCGCTGAACCGCGTCGCGATGTGCCGCCACCGCCCCGGGGCCTGAGCCGCGGGGCGGTGGCGCATGTCCGGGCCGGCGCAGGTGCCGGCCACTCGCCGGCGGACGCACCTGTGGATGTGCGGGAAACGCGGTGCGGGAGCTTGCATGTCGCCTGGATTGGGGCCGCATCTGCTGCGACCGCCTCCGAGTGTCACCTCCGGGGCGCGAAGGCGCGCTCGTACTGTCTGCTGCGACGAGGAGTGGAAGCACCGGACGGTGCGCTTCTCGACGAGTTCACGACAACGGCAAACCCGGCGCGAGCCGGGGACGCAAAGCCACGGGACCCTCGAGGTCGGCCGGGCCACCGAATGCACTGGAGTTCGACATGACCATCGCAATCCCCTTCGGCATCTCCGGTTCGCCGGTGCTCGACCCTCTCGAGGCACTCGGAGACGTCGACTTCAGCCGGATCATCACGTTCGCGGGCCAGGCCGCCGGAGGGAGCTGCGTCTCCGTCACCGTCATCGACGCCGGTGGAGTGGCGGCCCTCGAGGTATCCGAATGAGCCGCCGGACCCGGGTGAGAGGAGCGATCCTGCTCGCGCTGTCCTCGCTGTTCCTCGTCCAGGCGGCGCTGCTCGCTCTGCCGGCACCGGTGCAGGCTGCGACCCGGAAGACACCGACGACCCTCGTCATCGGTGCGGCCGCCGTGCCCGCCGGCTTCCTCGCGTCGGTGAAGGTGCAGGGGCCGAACGGCTTCCGCCGCACCTACACGGGGGCGGGGAGCACCCGGATCGCGAACGTGCCGGCCGGCCGCTACACGATCAGCACCGCGCCCATCGTCGTCGCGACCGGGACGGCGGGAACGCCGGCCGGTACCTACTATCCGACCGTGCCGGCCACGAAGACGCTGCGCACGGGCGGCACCCTCCGGCTCCGGGCGGACTTCGCGACTGTCGTCGCGCCGAGGGTGACCGTGACGGACGCGAAGACGATCGCGGCCACCTCCATCGTCGCGGGCTCGAAGCCCGGTACGTCGGGAACCGTGCAGGTGCGGGGCACCTTCGCGAGAGGCGACCTGCTCGTCAGCGGCGTCACCACCACGACCCCGGAAGGACTGCTCGTCCGACTCGGGGCGCGGCGCACGGTCTCGAACGGCGTCACGACGTTCGCGGCGACGACGGTGCCGCTGACGACCGTGCTGCTGCGGGGCTCGTTCGGGCAGACGGTCACGGGCAGCGCGACGCTCGACGGCACCTCGCCCGGTTCGCTGTCCGCGGTCGACGCCACGATCACGCCCGGCGCGTTCACGATGAGCAGCCCGTTCCGCACGACGATCCCGTGCTCGTCGAGGGCCTCGATGGGGCTGGAGGCGAAGGTGGACGCCACGATCACGGCGGGGGTCACCGCTCGCTGGGACGTCGTCCACCCCGCCACCACGGCAGTCGGCGTCGCAGCGGTGGCCCATGCCATCGGCACCATGAACACGTGGGTCACCGGTGCGGCGGCCTGCTCCGGCACGAAGTCGAAGCTCGGCAGGTCGGTGCCGCTCGGCACGGTCGTCGTCGACGTCGGACCGGTGCCCGTCGTGCTCGTGCAGTCGCTGCAGTTCGTCGCCGAGGGCAGCGCGGGCACCGAGGCGCCGATGGCGGCGAGCGTGGTGACGGACGTCACCACGACGGCGGGACTCACGGCGACGACCCACGGCCGCACCTCCACGGTGCAGCTGCCGGTCCTGAACGCCGAGGCCGGACCGCCGTGGGCGACGGGCTCGGGCGCGGCGACGCTCGTGATCGGCGCGAAGCTGCACTCGAAGCTGTACGGCATCGACGGCGCGTACGCCTCGGTCAAGGTCGGACCGAACATCACCGCGAACAGGTCGGCTGCTCCGTGGTGGAATGTCGATGCCCACATCACGGCCGGGATCGGCGTCCACATCGCGGCGCTCGGGATCCAGCAGGGCCGATCGGCACTCCTCGATCACAGCTGGCCGATCAGCGAAGCGGTCGGCGCGATCGGAGGCTGAACCCCACCTCCGGCGGGGCGGGTGACGATCGGTTCGCGACGGTCGTCATCCGCCCCTCCTGCCCGGGTGCGTCAGCCCCGGGCCTGGCGCAGGGTCTCCGTGGGCGTCTCGTCGAACGCTTCACGGTAGTGAGCGGTGAAGCGTCCGACGTTCGTGTAGCCGAGCTGCCGAGCGGTCGACGTGACCGTCGTCGATCTGATCGATCTGCCCGCGATGAAGGCGGCTCGGGCGGCGGTCATCCGGATCTTCCGGAGGTACGACAGCGGTGTTCCCGCCCGGCTGCGGCTGAAGGCGAGTTGCAGGCCACGGACCGATACGCCGACCGCGGCAGCGACATCGGGCACCGAGATCGGTTCGCCCAGGTGCATCCGCATGTACGCGTCAGCGCGCGCGATCATGCCCGCGTCCGACGCGACGTCCTCCTTGGCATCCGACACGCCGAACGCCTCGACGGCGATCGCGAGCAGGGCGTCGATCGCCTGCTCGCGGACGACGTCGCTCTCCCAGAGCTCACGGGTCCGGAGCACGTCGTCCGCGAGCGTCGCCGCGGTTCGTCGCCAGAGCGCGGTCAGTGCGCTCGACCTCGACGTCGAGCGCGCGCAGCGGAGGTTCAGCGTGTGGGCGCTGGTGCCCAGCAGGCGCCCCAGCGATGCCCGCGGGAAGGAGAAGACCTCCAGCTCGACGCGGTCCCAGTGCATCTCGGCCGAGCTCTCCAGGCAGACGACGCCGATGTCGCCTGTGTGCAGGGGCACAGCGCCGCGGTCGTCGAGCATCTCGAGATGCCCTCCCGTGACCTGGAGCGAGAGCAGGTCGCTGGTGTTCGTGAATCGCACGCGCACGTCGGATCCTGAGGACGTGATCCAGGTCACGCTGACGCCGTCGTCCACGCAGCAATGCAGGTGGAAGTCGAACGTGTCCTCGGCGCAGGAGACCTCCACGCCGGTACCGAAGACGGACTGCATCGCCGCCGTGGCACCGGGCGAGTCCGACGCGTCGAGGTGCTGGTGCAGGACGAGGTCGGCCACGCAGGAACGGTAGACCCGCATCGCGTTCGAGCGCGCGGATCCGACGCCATCGCCACGGGTCCCGCGCGGTCGGTCACCGGCGTGCTGTCCGCGCGGGGAACGTTCGCCGATTCCAGACGATTCGCGCAAGCCGGCACGCTCCTTCGCGCACGGGGTGCGCTCCGTCCCGCACCGGGTGTCGAGATCGAGCGATCATGCGGAGTGGCGGCAGTGGGAACTGCGGGTTCGCCGATCATCATCTGGGCACGGCAAGGACGACCGCTGGTCGGTCCGCACCCGTTTCCACGACAACGGCAAACCCGGCGCGAGCCGGGGACGCAAAGCCACGGGACCCTCGAGGTCAGCCGGGCCACCGAATGCACATGGAGCGCACCCTGTCCATCCTCAGCCGACCGCTCGCGCCTTCGCGCCTCATCGATCATCCCGGAGTGCTCCCCACAGGCCCTCCGCGCGCGCACGCGTCCGGCCCCGCCCCGTACCGCGTCCTCGCGATCGGCGGCCGGACGCTCGCCGGAAGCGGAGTCCTCGACCACGATCTCGCGCTCAGCGGGGCCATCGCCCGAGGGCTGGCACGTCTCGTCGGGCACGGCTTCGACGTCGAATCCGTCATCACGGAGCGGCCGACCGTCGGTGCTGCGGCCGCGGCGATGGAGGGCCGTGATCTGTCGAAGATCGACGCGATCGTCCTCATGCTCGATCAGACGGAGGAGATGTCGGATCTCCCGCGGATGGTGGAGCGGCTCGGTCGGCTGGTCGACGAGCTCTGCGACCGTCTGACGCCGGCCTCGAGCATCACCCTCGTCGTTCCTCCTCCCGCGGTCTCGCTGCACTCCGCCGCCGTCATGTCGGCGCTCACGGCAGCGGTTCGCACCGGGACATCGGCCCTCACGCGAGTGGTGCCGCTTCCCGAGCGGCTCGAGGCCCAGGGGCCTGCGGAGTCCTACGCGACGTGGGGGGAGACGATCGCTGCGACGGTGGCGCAGAGCCTGGCCGGCCCGCTCGTCTGGTCCGACGCGGTGGACCGGCTCGACGAGGTGGAGCGGCAGGCGGCGGTCGAGCGGCTCGGCGCGCGCGATGCGGAGTGGGAGACCGCGCTCCGCCGCTTCGTCACCTTCGCGGCCAAGGCGTACGGGACCCGCTTCGCCTCCATCGCCGTCGTGGACGGCGATCAGGCCAGGTACGTCCTCCGACGGGGCTTCGACATCGAGACGGCGGACCGGAGCCGGACGATCTGCGATCTCGCCCTCCGGACCTACGGCGGCGTGATCATCGGCGACGCTCGCGAGGACGACCGGTTCACCGGGTTCCCGGGCGTGGTCAGCGGCGACGTGCGGTTCTATGCCGGCTACCGGATCGAGGCCGCGGACGGGCAGCCCATCGGGGTGCTCTGCGTCTTCGACGACGAGCCCCGTCCGGTTCTGACGCAGGACCTCGGTCTGCTGCGCGACTTCGCGCTCGCGGCGGAACACCGCATCTGGGAACTGAGCCGCAGCGCCGCGTCCTCACCCGGGCGGACGACGGGGTGAGGTCATCGTCAGCACGGGACCGGGCGCCGGGATCGGCATCGGCCCGATCGGTCTGCGCCGGACGTCACGGAGGAGGTCCGCGGCCGCGGGGCGGGCGGCCTCGAGGGCGGGCCCCGATCGGGGCCGCCCGGCGTGCGGTCGCCGGGATCGCTCGAAGGGTCTCCTGCCGGCGCTCGGAGCGCTGACCGAGCAGAAAGATCCCGGTATACAGGTCTCATGGCACTCGCCGATCGACTTTCGGGCGTGCTCGGTCTCGAGCGCTCGCTCGATGCGATGCCCGGTGCAGCGCTGGTCACCGACGCGGACCAGCGCATCGTCTACGCGAATCCCGCCTTCGAGCGGATGACCGGGCACGACGGCGCCGACCTCGAGGGTCGGAACTGCCGGGTGCTGCAGGTGCCGGACACCGATCCGAGAGTGGTGCGGGCGATCCACGCGGCGCTGTCGAGCGGGCGGTCGTTCCAGGGCAGGATTCTCAATCACAAGCGCAACGGCGACCTGTTCTGGAACCGGATCGCGATCAGTCCGATCCGCGACGACACGGACGCGGTCGTCGGTTTCGTCAGCTTCCAGACGGACGTGACGACGCAGGTGGTGGAGCGCCGGCGTGAGGCCGAGCGACTGGAGACGGCCGAGTTGCTCCTGAGCACGGTGCCGCACCTCACGGCGCCGGACACCGCCAGAGTCGCGCGGACGCTGGCCGCCGCGGTGCAGCGCGCCGGGGCCCAGGGGGCTGCGCTGACGCTCGTGCACGGCGACGGCGACCTGCGAGTGATCGCCTTCAGCGGATGGGAGCCGACAGACGAGGACAGCACCATCCATCGGATGCTCCTGGAGGTTCCGGAGTTCGCCTGCGCAGCGGTGCGGGGCAAGGCGGTCTGGGTGGACAGGGCGACCGCATCCGCGGACACCGGGATTCTGATGCAGCGGTACGACATCGAGCGCTTCGCGCTCGTTCCCGTATATCCGAGAACGGCTGCGCGCGGGGCGTTGCTCGCGTTCTGGCGCTCAGGCGAGGGGACGGCCGACGCCGGAGAGCTCCTGATCGAGCGCATGACGAAGCTCGCCGACCTCGGCGGTGTCGCGTTCGACAACCTCGACCTCATCCACCAGATCCGCGCGGTGGCCGAGCAGGATCAGCTCACGGGGCTGGCGGCGCGGTCCATCGTGCAGGCTCGACTCGAGAAGGCGCTCACCGAACCCGCGGGAGCAGCCGCGGTGCTGTACCTGGATGTGGATCACTTCAAGCGGATCAACGACTCGCTCGGGCACCGGGGCGGCGACGAGGTCCTCATGCAGGTCGCCGATCGGATCGCGGCAGCGGTCGGTGGGTCCGGGATCGTCGGGCGACCCGGCGGGGACGAGTTCCTCGCGGTGCTGCCGGCGGCCGACGAGTCGGATGTTCGAGCGGCCGAGCGACGGATCGGTGCGGCGCTGCGGGAGCCGTTCTTCGTCGGCGGCAGGACGATCCATGCCGGCGTCTCGTCGGGTTACGCGATCGGACGGATCGAGGACGGCGAGAGCGTGGCGGCCGCTGCGAGTCGTCTCGTGCACGCGGCCGACTCGGCGATGTACGCCGTCAAGGATCGGAACCGAGCACGGCGGAGCGTCGACACCGGACTCGACCTCGTCATGCTCGGATCCGACCTGCGCTCAGCGCTGGACCTCAACGAGATCGGCACGCACTTCCAGCCGCAGTTCGACGGCAGGACCGGTCGTCTCGCCGGCTTCGAGGCACTGGCGCGCTGGGATCATCCGACGCTCGGTCGGGTGCCGCCGGAGGTGTTCATCCCGCTGGCGGAGGAGACCGGTTCGATCACGGAGATCGGCGCGCACGTGATGCGGGACACGTTCCGGTTCGCGGACGTCGCGGTCGACCGGTTCGGCCCGCTGCAGATGAGCGTCAACGTGTCCAAGCACGAGCTGCTCGACGCCGGGTTCGCCGACCGCGTCGAGGCCCAGCTGGACGAGCACCCGGATCGCGCGTGGTCCCTCACGGTGGAGCTGACCGAGATGGAGCTCGAGGACGACGACGATGACGGCACACTGCGCCGCGCGCTCCAGGCGCTTCGCGCGCTCGACATCGACGTCGCCATCGACGACTTCGGCACCGGCTTCTCGTCGTTGAAGACGTTGCAGGACCTACCGGTCACGGCGATCAAGATCGATGAGACGTTCCTGCGCCGCACCGGTGCGCTGGGCGGAGGGATGATCGCCGCGATCGTCAGCCTCGGGGTCGGGCTTGGGCTGGAGGTGATGGCCGAAGGGGTCGAGTCGAGCGATCAGCTCGAGGCGCTGCTCCGCCTGGGCTGTGGCCGTCTGCAGGGCTTCCATCTGGCACCGCCGCTCCCGGCGAGCGAAGCGCTCGACGTGCCGAGGACGATCGCGTCCGCAGTGCGAGCCTCCTGACGCGCCTGCGGCTCACGCCGCCAGGGGCATCAGCTGCTGAGTGGCTCGTCAGGACTGATGGCGCGCAGTCCACGGCAGTGCGACCGCCTCATCGTCCAGCCCCTGATCCCGTGGATTCGCGCTGGAACAGCGCACCGGACCCCGCGGTCCGCTCGGTCCCCTCCGCCTGAACGTCGCCGACCGGGTGATTCCGCTCGAGCTGGGCGCCCTCCACGTCGACGTTCGGGATGATCCGGTCGAGCCACCTCGGGAACCACCACGCAGCCCGGCCGAGCAGGTGCATGGCGGCGGGGATGAGCAGCATCCGGACGATGAACGCGTCGACCAGCACGCCGAACGCGAGGCCGAAGCCGATCGGCCGGACGGTGGAGGAGTCCGAGAACACGAACCCGGAGAAGACCGCGGTCATGATCAGCGCGGCGGCGGCCACCACGGGCCGTCCGGCGTGGAGGCCCCGCTGCACCGCGAGCTTCGCCGGAGTGCCCTGCGCGAAGGACTCGCGCATGCCCGAGACCAGGAACAGCTGGTAGTCCATCGCCAGGCCGAACAGGATCCCGATCTCCAGGATGGGGAGGAAGCTCAGGATCGGCGCGGGGTCGTGGATGCCGAAGACCTGGCGCAGCCACCCGAACTGGTACACCGCGGTCAGGGCGCCGAACGTCGCGAAGAGCGACAGCACGAACCCGGCGGTCGCGGTGATCGGGACCAGGAACGACCGGAACACGACGATCAGGATGAGCAGCGACAGGCCGACGACCACGACGAGGTAGATCGGGAGCACCCGGCCGAGGTTCTCGGAGATGTCGATGTTCGCGCTCGCGTTGCCCGCGACGCCGAGTACGACCTCCCCGTCGGACGTGGAGAGGGGGGAGAGGTCGCGCAGGTCGTGCACGAGGTCCTCGGTCGCCTGCGCGGACGGGCCGGTCGTGGGGATGACCTGGAACGCGACGACGGTCTTGTCGGCCGATTCGCCGATCGGCAACACGGCGCTGACGTGGGCCTGCGCCGCGATCTTCTCGCCGATCGTCGCCTCCTGGGCGAGCAGGTCGTTCCCGGTGGTCGCCGCGGGCAGGTCCGCGACCACCAGCAGCGGGCCGTTCTGTCCGGCGCCGAACTCCTTCGCGGTCACCGCGTACGCCCGGTACTGGCTCGAGTCGACGGCTTCGGAGGAGCCGTCGGGCAGGCCGAGGCGGAGCTGCAGCGCGGGGAGCGCGATCACGCCGAGCACGGCGACGCCCGCGACGAGCGTCACGAGTGCGCGCCAGGTCGGCATCGCCGTCGTCGGGACCTTCGTGGCCTGCGGGTGACCGATGGCGGCGCGCTCCTTCCGCCGCAGGATCCGCATGCCGACGAGGGACAGCAGTGCGGGCGTGAAGGTGACGGCGATCAGGACCGCGACGGCCACGGCGAACGCCCCGACGGTGCCCATCAGGCCGAGGAACGGGATGCCCGTGATGTTCAGTGCGAGGAGGGCGACGACGACGGTCGAGCCGGCGAACACGACGGCAGTGCCCGACGTGCCGTTCGCGAGACCGATCGACTCCGGCAGGGGGATCCCCTGCTTCAGCTGCGTGCGGTGCCGGTTGAGGATGAAGAGGGAGTAGTCGATGCCGACCGCGATTCCGAGCATCAGCGCGAGCACCGGAGTCACGGAGACGAACTGCACGAGTCCCGAGAACGACAGGGCGCCGAGCAGCGCGACCCCGACACCGAACAGGGCGCTGACGAGGGGGAGCGCTGCGCCGATCACCGTCGACAGGATGAGGAGCAGGACGAGCGCCGCGACGATCAGCCCGACGACCTCGCCCGGGCCGACGACCGAGGGGACGGTCAGCGCGATGTCGTTCGAGACGTAGACGTGCACGCCGGCGAGGTCGGCGTGCTCCGCCCTGTCCACCACCGCGGCCTTCTGCGCTGCCGGGACGTCCATCGCCGGCTTGCGGAACTGGACCGTGCCGACCGCTGCCGAGCCGTCCGACGACACGAGGCGCACGTTCTTCGACAGCGCGAGGACCCGCGCACCGAGCGCGAGCTTCGTCGTGTTCTCCTCCACGGTCGCCCTGCCGTCGTCGATCTTCTCCTGACTCGCGTCGATCGTCTTCTGCTGCGCGTCGATCTTGGCCTGCGCCGCATCCAGCTGCGCCTGCGCCGCCCCGAGCTGACCGGCCGCCTTCGCCTGCGCCGTCTGCTGGTCGAGCTGCTGCTGCGCGGCATCCAGCTGCTTCTGGCCGGAGTCGAGCTCGGTCTGCCCGTCGTCGAGCTGCTTCGTGCTGTCCGCGAGCTGCTCGGTGCCGTCGACGATCTGCTGCCGTCCGTCGTCGAGCTCCTGCTGGGATGCGAAGGGGTCGACAGCCGATCGGACACCGGCCATGCCCTCGATGTCGGTGATCAACGACGCGACGGCCGCCTTCTGCGCGCTCGTGAACGCGCGGCCGCTCGACGTCTCGAAGACGATGCTGCCGGAGCCGCCGCTCGCGGAGGGGAACTCCTTCGCCAGCTCGTCGGTGACCTTGCTGGTCGCCGTGCCCGGGATGGAGATGGAGCTCGAGATGGTGCCGCCGAACAGCGCGTACCCGCCGCCGCCGATGGCGAGGATCACGATCCACGCGGTGATGACGGACCAGCGGCGACGTGCGGCGAACCGTCCGAGGCGGTAGAGCAGACCGGCCATGCGGTGTCCGTTCCTTTCGTTCCTTGCCCCGGTACGAGGCGTTCGCGTCTGGTGCTGGTGAGCGGGATCAGGTGGGCAGGTCGACGGAGCGCAGGCTCTGCAGCAGTCGGGCGAGCAACCGGTCCCACTCCGCGCGGGAGACGGCGTCGGTCCGCGCGCCCGTCCGTTCGATCCAGTGCTTGGAGATGGTCGCGACGCCGCTCATCAGCGAGCCCACGAGCAGCTCGACGTCCAGGGCGTCGGTGGCGGGATACCGCCGGACGACCTCGGACGTGAGCCGCAGGCTCGTCCGTGAGAACGCCGTCTCGTTGAGCTCGGGTGCCCGCGCGTTCGCCGAGTCGGGGCCGCCGAGCAAACGCACCATGGCGGCGATCACGGACACGAGGTCCGACTCGTGCATCGCCGTCATGAGCTCGTCGAGCATCGCGGAGCGGCTGCCGTCGCCGATCGGGGTCCGGGAGACGGAGCTCACGAAGTCGTCGATGAGGACGCTCAACGCGTCCGTGCAGACGGTGAGCATGACCTCGTCCAGTGAGGAGAAGTGGTTGAACACGGTCCGCCGCGCGACGTCGGCGCGCTTCGCGAGCTCGTCGACGCTGAAGCTCGATCCCCCGCGTTCCTCGAGCAGTGCTCGCGCAGCCGTCAGGATCGCGGACCGATGCCGCGCCTTGACCGCAGCCCGGCGGTCCGGGACGGTCGCGATCACCTCGCTACACTAAGTGCACCGATGCACTGAGTGCAACTTGAGGAATCCCGCTCGACGGCTGATCTGGTCTGACCGATTCGCTCGCGCTCGACGTCTCCGGTCGGAGCGTCACCGAAGCGGTTGCTACCGGCGCGAGGGCGCAGGAACACGAGGGGAACGGCACCCCTGAGCACGGGGGCCTCGAGGTCTTCGCCGGCTCGTCCCGATGACAGACGACGTGCCTGTCGACCAGGGCGAAGACGGTGGCTCCGACCGGCGTCGATCCGGTGACCTCACGATTTTCAGTCGTGCGCTCTACCAACTGAGCTACAGAGCCGAGGGGTCGGCTTTCGCCGCACCTTCGCGACCCTGACCGGACTTGAACCGGCGACCTCCGCCGTGACAGGGCGGCGCGCTAACCAACTGCGCTACAGGGCCAAACTCGTGAAGTGATGCTGTGGTGCGTCCACCCGTCGGGATCGTGACCCCAACGGGATTCGAACCCGTGCTGCCGCCGTGAAAGGGCGGTGTCCTAGGCCGCTAAACGATGGGGCCGGATTCCCCGTCGCCGGGCTCACCGACCAGAGAGCATACGCGATCCCAGGAGGAAGGCGAATCGCGCCGCGCGCCCGGCGCACGGCCGTGGAATCCGGGCCGGGTCGGACCAATCGGGCGTGATCGGACGCCCATCGTGTCCGAAGTCGCCCGGGGATCGCATCGAGAGGCAGGACCGGCGCCACGCGGTGCACCTGCCCGGGGAACTGCGGGCATCGGGTTAGCCTGCCGGTTCCGCCGTGGCATCCGGTCCGCCGTGGCGCGCTCTGCTCACGGGAGGTGTCGACCGTGACGCTCTCCCGTCGCCAGCGCTCCTCCGCTCCCCAGCAGCACGGCCGCCGCACGGCCTCGCCGCGCGACGGGACCGGCGCCATGGGCCCCACGCGCCGCGGCCTGATCGCGGTCGGTGCCGCCGGGATCGTCGGTCTCGTGGCCGTGCCGCTCTCCGCGCAGGCCGACGGCTACCCGAGCTGGGCGGAGGTGCAGAAAGCCCGCTCCGACGTGCGGCTCAAGGCCGCTGCGATCGCGAAGATCAAGGGCCTGCTCGCGAAGTCGCAGGCCGCGGCGGCGGCGGCGCAGAAGGTCGCGGAGCAGCAGGGGACGCTGTACCAGGCCGCGCAGGCGCGCGTGGACTCCGCGAACGAGCGGCTCGCGACGATCCAGAAGCAGGTGAAGGCGACCGAGCAGCGCGCGGCAGCGGCGAAGCAGCGCGCGGGGCAGCTCGCCGCGCAGCTGTCCCGCACCGGCGGCGCGGACGTCGAGACGACCCTGCTGCTCTCCGGTACCGACTCGAGCGCGTCCGACTTCCTCGGGCGGCTCGGCAGCCTCTCGAAGCTCACGGAGTCGAACGCCGCCATCGCGGAGGAGGCGTCGGTCGCGACGAACGCCGCCGCGGCGACGCAGGCGCAGGTGCAGGTCGTCAAGGCGCAGCTGACGACGCTGAAGGAGAAGGCCAGGGTGGCCTTCCAGGCGGCGGTGCGGGCGAGCGAGGCCGCCAACGAGCAGGTGCAGCAGCAGCAGGCGGAGCAGGTCGAGCTGCAGGCGAGGCTCGACGCCCTGCAGGCCACGTCGGACTCCGTCGCGCGCCGGTACCGCGCAGGCGTCGCCGCGGCGAAGGCCGCGCAGACCGCCGGTGCGGGCGGCGCGGTGAACGGTGCGGGGTGGGCGAATCCCGCGGGCGCCGGGCCGATCACGGGCGTCTTCGGCCCCCGGCCGGACCAGCCGGCCGGTGCCAACCTCTTCCACCGCGGGACCGACATCGGCCTCCCCTACGGCAGCCCGATCTACGCCGCCCATGCCGGGACGGTGTCGTACGCCGGGTGGTTCGGCACGTACGGCAACTGGATCGAGATCGACGACGGCGACGGCATCCAGACCGGGTACGCCCACATCCGCGCCGGCGGCACCTTCGTCAAGGTCGGGCAGCACGTGGACGCGGGCCAGAACATCGCCTCCGTCGGCCAGACCGGCGCCGCAACCGGTCCGCACCTGCACTTCGAGACCCGCCTGAACGAGGTCGCCGTGGACGCGCAGCCGTTCATGGCCGCGCGGGGGATCGTGCTCGGTGGCTGAGACGCCACGGCGTCGGAGGGACGGCGCGCTCGGCGTCGTCGGCGCGGTGACGATCGGCGCGGTCACCGCGACCTTCGTCGCCCCCGCCGCGCTCGCGGACGACCCGCAGTTCCCCTCGTGGAACGAGGTGCAGCGCGCCAAGGCGGACCGCTCGGCCGCCGAGGCCGAGAGCGCGAAGCTCACCGCGCTGATCGGCGGTCTGCAGGACACGGCGGATGCCGCCGGCCGCACCGCGTCGATCGCGGCGGAGGCGTTCCACCGCGCGAAGCTCGCCGAGGACGCGGCGCGGGCGCGGCACGTCTCGCTCGCGACCCGGGCCGACGTCGCTGCGGCGACGGCGCGGACGTCGCGGATGCGCGCGGGGCTGCTCGCCGCATCGGTCGCACGCGGTGCTGGCGGCGACCTGCAGCTGATGCTCGATCCTGGCGACGCGAGCGACTTCCTGCACCGGCTCGCGACCGTCTCGCAGCTGTCGGTGCAGGCGAAGTCGATCACCACGAAGGCGCTGACCGACGAGAACGAGGCCAGGTCGCTCGGGGCCCAGGCGGATGCCGCGGCGGCGGTCCTCGCGGCCCGCGCGTCGACGGCGCAGGCGGCGCTCGACGCCGCCCAGCAGGCGGTCGCGGCGGCGACGACCGCGGTCGCCGCCGAGCAGCAGCACGCCGATCGGCTCGTCGCGCAGCTCGCCGAGCTGCGCGGCACCTCGACCCGGCTCGCGGCGCAGTACGCGGCAGCGGTCAGGGCTGAGCAGAGCGAGCAGACAGCGCCTCGTGCGACCGCCCCGCCCTCGCTGGCGACCGCCCCGCCCTCGCCTGCGCCGCCCGCCTCCAGGTCCCCCACGCCATCGGGCACCCCGAGCCAGGTCCCCGGAGGTGCGCCGACGGCCGCCGCTCCGGCCGAGCCGTCACCCTCCCTGTCCGCTCCCTCCCCGTCCGCGCCCACCGCATCCACTCCGATCTCGACCTCGGCGGGGGAGCCGAACTCCGCGCAGGCGGCCAGCGCGGTCGCCTTCGCGCGTGATCAGCTCGGCGACGCGTACCGGTTCGGAGGCGCAGGGCCGAGCGGCTGGGACTGCTCCGGGCTCACGATGCAGGCGTACGCGTCGCTCGGCATCGGGATCGGCGGCCACTCGGCCACGGCCCAGTTCGCGCTCGCTCGGGCGCAGGGGAAGCTCGTCCCGTACTCGCAGGTCAGGGTCGGCGATCTGGTCTTCTACTCGGACGGCGGCGGCGACATGTACCACGTCGCCGTGTACTCCGGCGCGGGTCTCATGATCGAGGCGCCGTACCCGGGCGTGCCCGTCCGCGAGGTGCCGGTGCGGTCGGCGGACCGGGTCTCGCAGGTCGCGCGACCGACCGCCTCCGCCTCCTGAAAGTCGTTTCATACATCCGGGGATCCGGCGCTGACGCGCGCAGATCCCCGGAAATCTGACGCGCGCAGATCCCCGGAAATATGGAAGAACGGTCAGGAGTGGTCGGCGCCCGCGTCGGTGAGGCGGGTGAACCCGTCCTGCACGATCTGCTCGGCCTCGGCCGCGTTCCCCCAGCCCTCGACGTTCACGAACTTGCCCGGTTCGAGGTCCTTGTAGCGGCGGAAGAAGTGCTCGATCTCGTTCCGCAGCTGCTGCGGCACGTCGTCGATGTCCTGGATGTGCTGCCAGCGCGGGTCCTTGTGCGGCACCACGACGACCTTCGCGTCCGAGCCGGCCTCGTCGCTCATGTTGAGCACGCCGACGGGGCGCACCTTCACGCCCACGCCCGGGAAGACGGGGTACTCGAGCAGCACCAGGGCGTCGACCGGGTCGCCGTCGAGCCCGAGGGTGTTCTCGAAGAAGCCGTAGTCCGTCGGGTAGACGAAGGTGGTGAAGAGCACGCGGTCGAGGTACACGCGCCCGGTCACGTGGTCGACCTCGTACTTGTTGCGGCTCCCCTTGGGGATCTCGACGATCACGTCGTAGGCGGCCATGGGGTCCGTCCTCTCCTGGCTCGAAGCGGCCATAACGTTAGCGAATGCCCGATCGGCCCCGCCTGACGCCGGCCGTCGCGCTCACGCGGACCGCGGTGCGGGAGGTGCTGCCCCGCATCGGCGAGGGGGGTGCCCTCGTGGGGCTCTCCGGCGGACCGGACTCGCTCGCGCTCGCCGCGGCCGCCGCGTTCGAGGCGGGGAGGGCCGGCGTGCGGATGGGCGTGATCGTCGTCGACCACGGCATGCAGCCGGGTTCCGCGCAGGTCGCCGAGCGTGCCGCGGCGGCCGCGACCGCGCTGGGGCTCGCCCCGGTGCTGGTCAGCAGGGTCGTCGTCGACGGCGAGGGCGGCCCGGAGGCGTCGGCGCGCGTCGCCCGCTACGGCGCGTTCGAGGCGGCGATGGGCGAGACGGGCGCCGCCAGGGTCCTGCTCGGGCACACCCTGGACGACCAGGCCGAGACGGTGCTGCTGGGACTCGCCCGCGGCTCGGGCCCGGATGCCATCGCGGGCATGCGTCGCGAGACGTTCCCCTACCTCCGTCCCTTCCTCGGGCTGCGCCGCGCGACGACGCTCGACGCCTGCGCGGCGCAGGGTCTCGAACCGTGGCACGACCCGATGAACGGATTGGACCTGCATCCCCGCGTCCGCATCCGGACCTCCGCGCTGCCGGTGCTCGAGAAGGCGATCGGGCCGGGCGTCGCGGAGGCGCTCGCGCGCACCGCCTCGCAGGTGCAGGAGGACGCGGCGGCGCTCGACGCGCTCGCCGCAGAGCTGGCTCCCGACCTCGCGGAGCTCGCGGAGGGCGGCATCGCCCTGCCGGTCGCCGCGCTCGCCGCGAACCCGCGCGCGATCGTGCACCGGCTGATCCGCCTCGCGGTCGAGGACGAGTTCGGCACCACCCTCAGCCGCAGCCAGACGCTCGCCGTGGCGCGGCTGGTCTTCGACTGGCACGGGCAGGGAGGCGTCGATCTGCCCGGCATTAGGGTGGTCCGCGCCGGAGGCCGCCTGGAGTTCACCGGCGCCTGAGGGGCCAGCGCCCGAAAGGGAGTGAGCCGCGTGGATTCCGACGCCATCCGGGACGACATCGCCGAGGTCCTGCTGCCCGAGCAGCGGATCCGCGAGCGGATCGCGGAGCTGTGCCGGCAGATCGAGGCGGACGACGCGGATGCCTCCGACGGCACCCCGCTGCTGCTGGTCGGCGTGCTCAAAGGTGCCGTCATGGTGATGGCGGACGTCGCCCGCGAGCTGCGGATCCCGGTCCAGATGGACTGGATGGCCGTCAGCTCGTACGGGTCGAGCACGCAGTCGTCCGGTGTCGTCCGGATCCTCAAGGACCTCGACGCCGAGCTGGCGGGGCGACGGGTGCTGATCGTCGAGGACATCCTCGACTCGGGCCTCACGCTGTCCTGGCTCGTCGAGAACCTCCGCTCCCGCGGACCCGTGAGCGTGGAGGTCTGCACCCTGCTGCGCAAGCCGGAGGCGGTGAGGATCCGCGTGGACGTCAAGTACTGCGGCTTCGACATCGCGAACAAGTTCGTCATCGGGTACGGGCTCGACTACGCCGAGCGGTACCGCAACCTTCGCGACGTCGCGGTGCTCGCGCCCCACGTATACCAGTAGGGGTCGCTTCGGCCCTCGGTCCCTCCGAGGTGGCTGTGCGCCGCGAATGGGGTGTCCCCCTGCGGCGAACAGCGCTCAGACCCCGAGAAGCAGGGCGTTACCCTATGCGGACTATGGACCTCAAGCGCATCTTCCGCGGTCCCCTCGTCTACATCGTCATCGCGATCGTGGTCGTCTGGGTCGGCTCGAGCCTGCTGACCGGCACGGGCTTCCGCTCCGTCTCGACGGAGAACGGCCTTCAGTTGCTGAAGGACGGCAAAGTCGAGTCCGCCAAGATCGTCGACACCGACAACCGGGTCGACCTGACGCTGAAGCAGGCGGACGGCAACAACGGCACGCAGGTGCAGTTCAACTTCGTCACCGCCCGCGGCGAGCAGATCGTGGACGCCGTGACCGCGGCCGGCACCTCCGGCACGAAGTGGAACGACGAGGTCCCGCAGCCGAACTGGCTGCTGTCGATCGGCTCGATCCTGCTGCCGTTCCTGATCATCGGCGTCGTGTTCTGGTTCCTCATGTCCTCCATGCAGGGCGGCGGCAACCGCGTCATGCAGTTCGGCAAGTCGAAGGCGAAGCTCGTCTCGAAGGAGAGCCCGAAGGTCACCTTCGGCGACGTCGCCGGCGCCGACGAGGCCGTCGAGGAGCTCGGCGAGATCAAGGACTTCCTGAAGGAGCCGGCGAAGTTCCAGGCCGTCGGCGCTCGCATCCCGAAGGGCGTGCTGCTGTACGGCCCTCCCGGGACCGGCAAGACGCTGCTCGCCCGCGCCGTCGCCGGCGAGGCGGGCGTGCCGTTCTACTCGATCTCCGGGTCGGACTTCGTCGAGATGTTCGTCGGCGTGGGCGCATCCCGCGTCCGCGACCTCTTCGACCAGGCAAAGCAGAACGCACCGGCGATCATCTTCGTCGACGAGATCGACGCGGTCGGCCGCCACCGCGGTGCCGGCATGGGCGGCGGGCACGACGAGCGCGAGCAGACGCTGAACCAGCTGCTGGTCGAGATGGACGGCTTCGACGTCAAGACGAACGTCATCCTGATCGCCGCGACCAACCGGCCGGACATCCTCGACCCGGCGCTGCTGCGCCCCGGCCGCTTCGACCGGCAGATCGGCGTGGACGCTCCCGACCTGAAGGGGCGCCAGCAGATCCTGGCGGTGCACTCGAAGGGCAAGCCGCTCGCCGCGGGCGTCGACCTGGAGATCCTGGCCCGCAAGACGCCGGGCTTCACCGGTGCCGACCTGGCGAACGTGCTGAACGAGGCCGCGCTGCTCACCGCGCGCAGCAACGCGCAGCTGATCGACAACCGTGCCCTCGACGAGGCCGTGGACCGCGTGATCGCGGGCCCGCAGCGCCGCAGCCGGGTGATGAAGGACCAGGAGAAGCTCATCACCGCGTACCACGAGGGTGGACACGCGCTGGTGGCAGCCAGCCTCAACCACACGGACCCGGTGACGAAGGTCACGATCCTCCCGCGCGGTCGTGCGCTCGGCTACACGATGGTGCTGCCGCTCGAGGACAAGTACTCGGTCACCCGCAACGAGCTGCTCGACCAGCTGGCGTACGCCATGGGCGGCCGCGTCTCGGAGGAGATCGTGTTCCACGACCCCACCTCCGGCGCCTCCAACGACATCGAGAAGGCCACCGCGACCGCCAAGCGCATGGTCACCGAGTTCGGCATGAGCGCGCTCATCGGTTCGGTCAAGCTCAGCGCCGCGTCGGGCGAGATGTTCCTGGGCCGCGACATGGGCCACAGCCGCGAGTACTCCGAAGAGCTCGCGCAGCAGGTCGACAAGGAGGTGCGCGCGCTCATCGAGTCCGCGCACGACGAGGCGTACCAGCTGCTCGTGGCGAACCGAGCCGTGCTCGACCGGCTGGCGACCGAGCTGCTCGAGAAGGAGACGCTCGACAACAAGGAGCTCGCCGAGATCTTCAAGGACACGAAGAAGCTGCCGCCCCGACCGCAGTGGCTCTCCAGCGACCGTCGTCCGGTCTCCGACCTGCCCGCGGTGGCGGTACCCCACGCGAAGGCGCCGATCGACGCCGGGGCGGTCGACGGCGGCGTCGACTCGGACGGCGGCGGAGCACCGGCGCGCAAGCGCAGCCCGCGCGTCAAGCCGCGCCCCGCCACAGCCTGATGGCGGGGCCCGGCGCCGGGCCAGAGCCCGGACTCCGGGGCTGAGCAGCCGTGCGACGCACCAGTCCGTTCGCGCTGATCCTCACCGCGATCGCGGGAGCCGCCGTCGGATGGCTGCTGCAGGTGGGACTGACGGCCGAGGGCGCCCTGACGGTCATCCCGCCTGCGACGCTCTACTCGGTCCTGTTCATCCTCGCGTTCGGCCTCCTGCTGCTCGGGAGGCCGGTGCGGCGTCTCGTCCGCGGGAAGTCGCAGCGGCCCGTCGACCCGTTCTACGCGATGCGGGTGCTCGTGCTGGCGAAGGCGTCCGGGATCACCGGTGCGCTGCTGGTCGGCGCGGCGGCGTCGTTCCTCGGGTACGCCGTCTCCCGTGCCGGCTCGGTTTCAGTGCCGGCGTTCTGGCCCGACGTCCTGACCGGCGTCGGTGCCCTCGCCCTGTGCATCGCCGGGCTGATCGTGGAGTGGTGGTGCCGGATCCCGCCCCAGGACCGGTCCGAACCGCACGGGCAGACCGTGGAGCAACGATGAATTCGGAGCAGCGATGACCGTGCTGCCGCCGCGCGCGCTCGACGCGGGCATCAGCGGATGGCGCGGGGTCTCGCGGCGCCTGGTGTGGGTCGATGTCGCCGGGGTGCTGGTGTCCGCGGTCGGCGGTGCCGTCATCGCGGCGCTGCTGTTCCTGGTCCTGCCGGATCCGCTGGTCGGCAGGATCGTCGCGGCGGTCGTCGTCGTGGTCACCGTGATCCGGCTGATCCTCGCGCCGCGCCGGGTCCGGGCGATCGGCTGGATCCTGCGGGACGACGACCTCGTGGTCCGGCGGGGGATCCTCCTGTCCCGCCTCGTCGCGGTGCCGTACGGGCGGATGCAGCTCGTCGACGTCAACCGCGGGCCCGTCGCGAGGATCCTGGGACTGGCGGAGCTGCGCCTGGTGACCGCAGCGGCGACCTCCGACGTCACCCTGCCGGGACTGCCGGAGCAGGAGGCGACCGAGCTGCGGGACGCGCTGGTGGCGCGGGCCGAGGAACGCCGCGTGGGACTGTAGGTCCATGACGATCCCGGCAGCGCCGCCGCGGAGCCGGTACGTCGACGGGCTCTGGCACCGCCTCCACCCCGGCACCCCGCTGCTGCGGGGCGGCATCGGACTCCTGGTGGTGCTGCTCTACGTCGCGGGCAACCTGCGCGAGCGACTCGTCGCGCTGGTGTTCGGGCTGCCGGACGTCGGCGGCGACCCGGTGGACGAGATCAGCCGGCACAACCTCGTCGGACCGGCCCTGCTCATCGTGCTGGCCGCGCTGGTGATCGGGATCGGGCTGTTCTGGTTGTCGTGGCGCAACAGCGAGTTCCGCATCGACGGCGACGCGGTCACCGTCCGCTACGGGGTGCTGCTGCGACGCACCCGGACGGCGAAGCTCGACCGCATCCAGGGCGTCACGATCCAGCGCCCCCTGCTCGCGCGCATCATCGGTGTCGCTCGGATCGAGCTCGACGTCGCCGGGCAGAACGCGAACGTCCGTCTGGAGTACCTCTCGAACATCGCCGCGGAGGAGCTGCGCCGCGACGTGCTGGTGCTCGCCTCCGGCCGCCGCGGGCGCGAGCAGGGCGACGAGACGGAGGGCGCCGACGCCGCGGTGCTGACGGAGCCGGGGGTGCCGGTCGTCGTCGTCACCCCTGGTCGCGCGATGGGATCCGTGCTGCTGTCGGAGACCCTCCTCGTGCTCGTCGTCGTGGTCGGGATCGTCGTGCCGGTGCTCGTGGCGCTGGGCGCCGGAGCCGCCGCGACCGTCTCCTTCGTGCCGCTGATCATCGGATCCATGACCGTGCTGGGGCGGCGCATCGCGCGCAACCTGCGGTTCTCGGTCGTCTCCACCGCCGACGGCGTCCGTGTCGCGAGCGGCATCGTCAGCACCAGCACGGAGGCGGTGCCGCCCGGTCGGGTGCACGCCCTGCACATCGAGCAGCCGCTCCTCTGGCGGCCCGCCGGCTGGTGGCGCATCTCCGTGAACCGTGCGGGTCATGCGGCAGGGAGGCGGGCCGCCGAGTCGGAGCGGTCGCTCGCTCCGGTCGCGACGACCGAGGAGGTGCTGGCGCTGCTGCCCCTCCTGATCCCCGATCTCGCCGACCGACGCGACCTCCTGCTCGCCGGGCTCGTCGGCCGTGGCGACGGCGAGGACTTCACGCTCGCGCCGCGTCGCGCGCGGTGGCTGCGGCCGCTCGCCTGGAAGCGCACCGGCTTCCGCCTGACCGACACGTCCGTGCTGGCGCGGTCGGGGTTCCTGCATCGCGAGCTCGTGATCGTGCCCGACGCCCGCATGCAGAGCGTGTCCCTGCGGCAGGGACCGCTCGAGAAGCTCCTCCGCGTCGCGACGGTGCACCCGCACGTCGTCCACGGGCCGGTGTCGACGCGCCTGCGCCTCATCGATCTCGCGAGGGCGCAGCAGCTGTTCAACGAGCTCGCGCTCACGGGCGTCGGCGCGCGCCGGGTCGACGTGTCGCACCGCTGGCGCGACCTCGGGATGCGGTCGTGAGGGCCGCCGGGCGACTCGGCGTCGGCGTCATCGGTGCGGGTCGCGTCGGACCGGTGCTGGGCGCTGCGCTCGCCGGGGCTGGTCACGCGCTGGTGGGCATCACCGCGGTGTCGCAGGGCAGCCGCGACCGCGCCGACGCGATGCTGCCCGGCGTGCCGGTGCTCACGATCCCGGACCTGGTCGAACGCAGCGAGCTCGTCCTGGTCGCCGTGCCGGACGCGGAGCTGCCCGCGCTGGTCGAGGGTCTGGCGGACGCCGGGGTGTGGGTCGCCGGCCAGCTGCTCGTGCACACCTCTCCCCGGTTCGGCACGGGCGTCCTCCTGCCCGCCGTGCGCCGCGGAGCGATCCCGGTGGCGCTGTCCCCCGCGATGGCCTTCACGGGCACGAGCGTCGACCTGGTCCGGCTGCGGGAGGCGCGCTGTGCGGTGACCGCGCCCGCGCCGGTGCTGCCGATCGGGCAGGCGCTCGCCGTCGAGATGGGCTGCGAGCCGGTGGTGGTGGCGGAGGAGGACAGGCCGGCGTGGGCCGCGGCGCTGGACGAGGCGACCGGCCCGCTCGAGCGCGCGATGCAGGCAGCCGCCGCCGGGCTGTCGAGCCTCGGCGTGGAGGATCCCGACGCGGTGCTCGGTCCCGTGGCGCGATCGGCGCTCGAGCGGGCTCTGCTGCGCGCCAGGCGCCCCGGCAGGGTGGGGCGCGACCGATGACGACGACCGTTCCGACCATCGCGGGAGTGCGTGCCGAGGTCGCATCCGCAAGGGCGCGTGGTGCGCGGGTCGCGCTCGTGCCGACGATGGGAGCGCTGCACGCCGGCCATCTCGCGCTCGTCGCGAGGGCCCGCGACATCGCGGACCTCGTCGTCGTGTCGCTGTTCGTGAACCCCCTCCAGTTCGGGCCGAAGGAGGACTTCGCGCGCTACCCCCGCGACCTCGACGCGGACACCGCGCTGCTCGCCGCCGCCGGGACCGACGTGCTGTTCGCGCCTCCTGCTGCCGAGCTGCTGCCGGACGGGCGGACGCGGGTGCGGGTGGTCGCGGGACCGACCGGCGACGCGTTCGAGGGCCGGGCCCGGCCGGGGCACTTCGACGGCGTGCTGACCATCGTGCTGAAGCTGCTGCACGTCGTCGGACCCGAGGCGATCGTGTTCGGGCAGAAGGACGCGCAGCAGGTGTTCCTGGTGCGGCGGATGGTGCGCGACCTCGATCTGCCGGTCGACGTCGAGGTCGTCGAGACCGTGCGGGAGGCGGACGGCCTCGCGATGTCGAGTCGCAACCGCTCCCTCGAGCCGGCCGAACGACGGCTCGCGAGGGCCGTGCCCGCAGCGCTCGATGCCGCCGAGTCCTCCGCGGACCGGGACGTCGACGGGATGATCGCCGCCGCGCAGGGCGCGCTCGCCGGTGAGGACGGGGCCGACCTCGAGTACGTCGCCGTCGTCGACCCGGCCACGTTCGCTCCGGTGGACGACCGGTATCGTGGTCGCGCCCTCGTGCTCGTCGCCGCCCGGGTCGGCGGAACGCGTCTGATCGACAACCGGTTCGTCCACCTCGGCTGATCGACGGCCGACCGAACGATCCAGGAGCCCCGCGCATGCCCGACGCCCCGTCCGACGACAGCAGCGAGCAGCGCGAGGTCCGGCTGTCGAAGCGCGCTGCGCTGCTCGAGCGGGGCGAGCAGGCGTACCCGGTCGCCGTGCCGGTGACGGACGCCATCGCGGCGGTCCGCGAGCGTCACGCGGGGCTGCCGACGGATGCGACGACGGGCGAGGTCGTCGGCCTCGCCGGCCGGATCGTGCACCTCCGGAACACCGGCAAGCTCTGCTTCGCGGCGCTGCAGGCCGGTGACGGCAGCCGCATCCAGGCGATGGTGAGCCTGGAGCAGGTGGGGGAGGAGTCGCTGACCGACTGGAAGGCGATCGTCGACCTCGGCGACCAGCTGTTCGTGTCCGGCGAGGTGATCACCTCCCGTCGCGGCGAGCTCTCGGTCATGGTCGCCGAGTGGCGGATCGCCTCGAAGGCGCTGCTGCCGCTGCCGAACCTGCACACCGAGCTGTCGGAGGAGACCCGGGTCCGGTCCCGCTACCTCGACCTGATCGCGCGACCCGCGGCGCGGCAGATGGTCGTCACGCGGGCGAAGGCGGTCGCGTCGCTGCGGTCCACGTTCGCGGACCGCGGGTACCTCGAGCTCGAGACCCCGATGCTGCAGACGCAGCACGGGGGCGCCTCCGCCCGCCCGTTCGTGACCCGGTCGAACGCGTTCGACACCGACCTGTACCTGCGCATCGCGCCGGAGCTGTTCCTCAAGCGCGCCGTCGTCGGCGGGCTCGAGCGGGTGTTCGAGATCAACCGCAACTTCCGCAACGAGGGCGCGGACTCCACGCACTCGCCCGAGTTCACGATGCTCGAGTCGTACGAGTCGTACTCCGACTACTCGGGCATCGCCGATCTGGTGCAGGCGCTGATCCAGAACGCGGCCGTCGCGGTCGGCGGCTCGACGACGGTCACCTGGACGGACGGCACGGACTTCGACCTCGGCGGCGAGTGGGCGCGCATCTCGATGTACCCGTCGCTGTCCGAGGCGGCCGGCATCGAGATCACGCCCGAGACGCCGACGGAGGAGCTCGTCGCGCTCGCGGACCGCCTCGAGATCGAGGTCGCGCACCCCATCAGGGGCAAGTACGTCGAGGAGCTGTGGGAGCACTTCGTGAAGCCCTCGCTGCAGCGGCCGACGTTCGTCATGGACTTCCCCGTCGACACCTCCCCGCTGGTCCGGGACCACCGCTCGATCCCGGGCGTCGTCGAGAAGTTCGACCTCTACGTCCGCGGCTTCGAGCTGGCGACCGGCTACTCGGAGCTGATCGACCCGATCGTGCAGCGGCAGCGCTTCGTCGAGCAGGCGACGCTCGCCGCCGGCGGTGACCCCGACGCCATGCGGGTCGACGAGGAGTTCCTCCGGGCGCTCGAGTTCGCGATGCCGCCCACCGGCGGCCTCGGCATGGGCATCGACCGCCTGCTGATGGCGCTGACGGGAGAAGGCGTCCGGGAGACGATCCTCTTCCCCCTCGTGAAGTAGCGCGGTGTTCACGGATCAGGGGATTCGGGGGCGCTCCGCGCTGCCCGAATCCCCTGATCCGTGAACACCGCCACGACGACGTACTCTCGAGGCATGGGAGTGATCGGTGGCTGGGACGAGGGTCTCTGGGCGATCGTGCCCACCATCTGCGTGTGCCTCGTGTTCTGGTTCGTGATGCGCGCGATCCTCCGGTCCGACCGCACCGAGCGCGAGGCGCAGGCCCGCATCGAGGCGGAGGAGGACGCCCGCTTCCTCGCCGACGCGGAGCGGAACCCGCGCACCTCCTGACCCTCAGCGCTCGGCGAGCGCCCGGTCGATCAGCGGCACCAGGTGCTGCTGCAGCCACGGCTCCGTGGTCTGCAGGTACGTCTGGCTCGCATGGTTGTCGTCGACCCACACGCCGATGTTGCCGATGACGCCGGGGCACCACGTCGTGCCGCAGAAGGCGTCGACCGGGTCCAGGAACGCGACACCCGGTGTGCTCCTGGCGGCGACCGCAAGCGGGTCCGGGTTGGACACCGCCTGCGAGCGGGGGACGCCGCAGCTCGCAGGGTCCTGCGCCGTGATGCAGTCGACGGTCAGCGGGTGCGCCGAGGGGGTCGGGGTGTCCCCGAGGGCGACGACGGGCACGCCTCGGCCCTCGAGCGTCCGCCACATGCTCGCGTAGCCCGCCGCGGCCTTCTCGAGGTCGCGGCGCGGATACGACCCGCGGTAGGCGGAGGTCAGGACCACCCGCACATGCTGGGCGCGCAGCACGGGCAGCACCTTCCGGACCGCCTCCGTGCAGTGCGATGTCCCCTCACGCTCGAGCGGTCGCGGGACCAGGCTGAAGGGGCACGAGTTGTGCAGGATCGTGACGATCCGCCAGTGCTTCCGCTGCCCGATCCGGTCGATCACCGTTCCCCACTGCCGCAGGTGCGAGTCGCCGACCAGCGCGACCGTGGTGCTGCTCGTGAGGTCGCCCCTGACGCACATCACGGTGGTGGACGCGGCGGCGGAGGAGGCGCACTCCCGGAGGCCGAGGTCCTCCGCGAGCTTCGCGGGGTCGGGCACGACGACGTGCTCCGCGCGGGCCCACGGCCGGTCGGCCGCCGCATCGAGGTTCGGGTAGCCGAGCGCAGGACCCGTCGTCGGCGCGACCACGCTGCGGCGCGCGGACGCCTCGCTCGCCGTGATGGCCGCGTCGCTGGTGACGGGCACCGCCCCGACACCGAGGGACACGACGACCGCGGCCGTGCCGATCGCGAGCATCCGGAGGGGGAGCCGGATCCGGACACGCCGCATCGGCTGCTCGACGAGCAGGTAGGACGCCGTCGCGACGAGCAGCGAGCCGGCCACCACTGCCAGCGCTTCGGCGGGCTCGATCGGGCGCCCGGTGAGGTCCCGCACGAAGACGATCACGGGCCAGTGCCAGAGGTACAGCGAGTACGACACGTCGCCGAGGAGTCGGACGGGGCGGAGCGTCCACACCCGGCTGAGACCGGGGGCGGCGCCCGCGCCGATGAACGCGACCGCGCCGAGCACGAGGAGCACCGCCGCGACGCCCGGCATGGGGGTGCGGGAGTCGAGCGCGACCGCGGCGACGGCGATGAGGCCCAGCCCGGCGAGCTGCAGCGCCACCGCGATCGGACCGCGGAGCTGCCGGTCGCCCAGCAGTACCGCCAGCACACCGCCGGCGGCCAGCTCCCACATCCGGGTCGGCGTGACGAAGTACGCCGCCGGTGACCCGGTCGAGGTGAACCACACCCCGAACGCGAGCGACAGCACGAGCACCGCCGCGAACGGGACCAGTACGAGGAACCGGGTCGTACGGGCGCGCCGGCGCGCGAGCAGCGCCGTCGCGAGGACGAGCAGCGGCCACACGAGGTAGAACTGCTCCTCCACGCCCAGCGACCAGAAGTGCTCGAACGGCGACGCATCGGGGGTCTGCGCCTGGTAGTCGACCGAGTGCGCCGCGAACAGCCAGTTCGCGGCGGACAGCGTGGCCCACCACGACGTGCGCCCCACCTCCGCGGCGGCCGTCCTCGGCAGGATCAGCGACGCGGAGACGACGACGGCGATGACGGTCACGAGCGCTGCGGGGAGGATGCGGCGGACCCGGCCCGCCCAGAAGGCCGCGAGATCGACCCGGCCGGTCGTGTCCGCCTCCTTGACCAGGTGCCGCGAGATCAGGAAGCCCGAGATGACGAAGAAGACGTCCACGCCGACGTAGCCGCCCGGGAGCGTGCTCGGGCCGAGGTGGTACACGACGACCATCGCCACCGCGATCGCGCGGAGGGCCTGGATCTCGTTCCGCGTCCCGCTGGGCCGCCGACCCGGAAGGAGGACTCCGGTCCGCCGGCGCTGGTCGGGGGGCACGGACGAGGCCTCGCCGCTCCGCTCCTCCGTGGATTGCACGGACCGCGATCGTGCCACCTCGCCGAGCGCCGGGTCGGACCGGACGAGGTCGGAGTCGACCTCGTCGCCTCGTCTTCATACGGGCGACATCCCGAGTTCACGTGACCCGCTCTCGCCCAGTCCGGGCGCCACCCCCACGCGTCGCACCTGCTCCGGTAGCACCTGCTTCGGTAGCACCCCGACCGGTCGCACCCTGACCGGTCGCACTCCGACCGGTCGCACCTCCACTGGGATCGTGCGGCTCCTGCCGCGACGGGAGATGCTGCTCGTGCGACCACGCCTCGGGCGGGCGGCGACGAGGGGGACACCATGCGGAAGGCCTGCTTCAACCTGTACCTGAGCTGGCTGCTCGTCTTCGGGGGCTCGGCCCCTGTCCGCGGTTCCTGAGGTTCTCGAAGGACGCAGGGCCGAGGGCGTCACCGGCACCCGATCGGGGCCCACCCGGACTGGGCCGGTGTCGGACGTCCGCGGGACATGCGCGGCGCGGCATGCTCCTTCTCGGCAGCCGGCTCGGGGGAACCGGTCGCCGATGGGGGACACCATGCGCACTGCGCTGATCGGTGCGGTCCTCGCCGCGGCGGTGACGCTCGGCGGGATCGCACCGGCATCCGCGGCAGGAGCGGGCTCGACGGCGCCCGTTCCTGCCGCCGTGCGGGGCACGTACCGGGACGGCGGCACGCTCGTCGCCGACGTCGGCTCGGTGCAGTGGGGCGGCGACCCGTCCGGCACCACCGTGCAGTGGCTGCGCGACGGGACGGTGGTGGCGGGCGCGACCGCCGCGACGCTCCGTCTCCACTCGAAGGACGTCGGCCGTCGCGTCGTCGCTCGGCTTACGGCGACGGTCGGCGGGCAGCCGATGGTCGCGGAATCGACGGCGCACACCGTGCAGCCGGGCACGACCTCGGAGCGGCGGCTGCGGACGAACCTCACGAGCCTGCTGAAGGCGCTGCCCGGCCGGTACACGATCGAGGTCCGCGAGCTCGACGGCGGCCACCGCCTCGTGCGGCTGAACGCGGCGGAGCACCGCGAGCCCGCCTCCATCTTCAAGCTGTTCGTCGCCTACGGCGTCTTCACCCGCATCGACCGCGGCACGCTGTCGTACGACGACCGTGTCTCCTCCGGGCTCACCGTGCGGGCATGCCTGCGGGCGATGATCGAGCCGTCGGACAACTTCTGCGCGCACGACCTCCGCGCGAAGGTCGGGACCGCGTGGCTGAACCGGCTGCTGCACGCGCACGGGTTCGGCGGCACGACGTTCTGGTACTCCGGCGGCCGCACGAAGACGACCACCACCGCCGATGTCGCCCGGGTGCTGACGCGGCTGGCGCGCGGCGAGCTCGTGTCCCCGGCCTCGTCGAAGCGCTTTCTCCGGCTGCTCGAGACGCAGGTGTGGAGGGAGGCGATCCCGCCCGGCCTACCCGACGGGGTGCGGCAGGCGTCGAAGCCGGGCACGCTCTCGACGGCGACCGGCCTCGTGCAGACGGACTCCGCCATCGTGTGGGGTCCGCGGTCGCGCTACGTGCTCGTCGTCATGGGGTCGAACGGCGCCACGACGCACGCCATCTCCCGCATCTCGAGCACGGTCTACCGCGAGCTGGAGGGGCCGATCCGCACCCCGTTCGCCTACGACCGGCAGCAGATGCGCGCCACCGGCGCGCTCGTGCTGACGGCGGCGGTGTCCCGCGCCTCGCGCGTTCTCGGACGGTATCCCTCCGGGACGAAGGTCGAGGTCATCGACAGCATCCGCACGCGCTACCTGGTCCGGATCGCCGGCAGGACCGGCTGGGTCGACAACGCCCGCCTCACGCTGCGGCACCCGATCCTCTGAGCCGGCGCCTCACCCGGGCGCTTGCGCGGGCAGCGGGCGACGCGGGGTAAGCCCCAGGCGAACAGGGCCCGGGTGCGCCGGACCGCGCCGTAGCCTCGATCCTGACGCCGGTGGGGTACCGCCGAGCGTCCAGACGTCGCCCGGCACACCCGGGCAAGCGAGGAGTTGCAGCATGTTCGAGCGCTTCACCGATCGAGCCCGCCGAGTCGTCGTCCTGGCCCAGGAAGAGGCCAAGATGCTCAACCACAACTACATCGGGACCGAGCACATCCTGCTCGGCCTGATCCACGAGGGTGAAGGTGTCGCCGCGAAGGCGCTCGAGTCCCTCGGCATCTCCCTCGACGCCGTGCGCGAGCAGGTGCAGGACATCATCGGCCAGGGTCAGCAGCAGCCGACCGGCCACATCCCCTTCACGCCCCGCGCGAAGAAGGTGCTCGAGCTGTCGCTGCGCGAGGCGCTGCAGCTCGGCCACAACTACATCGGCACCGAGCACATCCTGCTCGGCCTGATCCGCGAGGGCGAGGGCGTCGCGGCGCAGGTGCTGGTCAAGCTCGGCGCCGACCTGAACCGCGTGCGCCAGCAGGTCATCCAGCTGCTGTCCGGCTACCAGGGCAAGGAGCAGGTCGCCGTCGGCGGCGAGACGCAGCAGGCCACCCAGGGCTCGCAGATTCTCGACCAGTTCGGCCGCAACCTCACCCAGGCCGCCCGCGACGGCAAGCTCGACCCGGTCATCGGGCGCGAGAAGGAGATCGAGCGGGTCATGCAGATCCTGTCCCGCCGGTCGAAGAACAACCCCGTCCTCATCGGCGAGCCCGGCGTCGGCAAGACCGCCGTCGTCGAGGGGCTCGCCCAGGCGATCGTGCGCGGCGACGTGCCCGAGACGCTGAAGGACAAGCAGCTCTACACGCTCGACCTCGGCTCGCTCATCGCCGGTTCCCGCTACCGCGGCGACTTCGAGGAGCGCCTGAAGAAGGTCACGAAGGAGATCCGCACCCGCGGCGACATCATCACCTTCATCGACGAGATCCACACCCTCGTCGGCGCGGGTGCCGCCGAGGGCGCCATCGACGCCGCCTCGATCCTGAAGCCGCTGCTGGCGCGAGGCGAGCTGCAGACCATCGGCGCCACGACGCTCGACGAGTACCGCAAGCACTTCGAGAAGGACGCCGCGCTCGAGCGCCGCTTCCAGCCGATCCAGGTGGCGGAGCCGAACCTGCCCCACACGATCAACATCCTGAAGGGGCTGCGCGACCGGTACGAGGCGCACCACAAGGTCTCCATCACCGACGGTGCGATCGTCGCGGCCGCGAACCTCGCCGACCGCTACATCGCCGACCGCTTCCTGCCGGACAAGGCGATCGACCTGATCGACGAGGCCGGCGCCCGCCTCCGCCTGTCGATCCTGTCGGCGCCGCCCGAGCTGCGCGAGTTCGACGAGAAGATCGCCCTGGTGCGCGCGGCCAAGGAGGCCGCGATCGAGGACCAGGACTTCGAGAAGGCCGCCGGTCTGCGCGACGAGGAGAAGAACCTCCTCGGCGAGCGTCTGCGCCTCGAGAAGCAGTGGCGCTCCGGCGACGTGAAGACCACGGCGGAGGTCGACGAGGGCCTCATCGCCGAGGTGCTGGCCCAGGCGACCGGCATCCCCGTGTTCAAGCTCACCGAGGAGGAGTCGAGCCGGCTCATCTTCATGGAGAAGGCGCTGCACGAGCGGGTCGTCGGTCAGGAGGAGGCCATCGCGGTCCTCGCGAAGACCATCCGCCGCACCCGCGCCGGTCTGAAGGACCCGAAGCGTCCCTCCGGTTCGTTCATCTTCGCCGGCCCCACCGGCGTCGGGAAGACCGAGCTCGCGAAGGCGCTCGCGGAGTTCCTGTTCGACGACGAGAACGCCCTCATCTCGCTCGACATGAGCGAGTACGGCGAGAAGCACACCGTCTCGCGGCTGTTCGGTGCCCCTCCCGGGTTCGTCGGCTTCGAGGAGGGCGGGCAGCTCACCGAGAAGGTGCGCCGCAAGCCGTTCTCCGTCGTCCTGTTCGACGAGATCGAGAAGGCGCACCCCGACATCTTCAACTCGCTCCTGCAGATCCTGGAGGAGGGCCGGTTGACCGACGGTCAGGGTCGCGTCGTCGACTTCAAGAACACCGTCATCATCATGACCACGAACCTCGGTACCCGGGACATCTCGGGCGGTCCGGTCGGCTTCGTCGCCGCGGGCGACACCGCCTCGAACTACGACCGCATGCGCGGCAAGGTGAACGAGGAGCTGAAGCGCCACTTCAAGCCCGAGTTCCTGAACCGCGTGGACGAGACGATCGTCTTCCCGCAGCTCACCAAGCCCGAGCTGCTGCAGATCGTCGACCTGTTCATCGGTCGCCTGAGCGACCGGCTGCTCGACCGCGACCTGTCGGTCGAGCTGACGGTCCCGGCCAAGGAGCGCCTCATCGAGGTCGGGTTCGACCCGTCGCTCGGTGCCCGCCCCCTGCGCCGCGCGGTGCAGCACGAGGTCGAGGACAAGCTGAGCGAGAAGATCCTGCACGGCGAGCTGACCGCCGGCGACCACGTGCACGTCGACTACCGGGACGGCGAGTTCCTCTTCGCCACCACGAAGCGCGGCGAGCTGGTCGGCGCCGCAGCGGGCACGCCGAAGCTGACGAAGGGCGAATAGCCACCTTTCGTCGTTCAGGAAAGACGGGGAAGAACGTCCCGTTTTTCCTGAACGACGAAACATGAGGAGGATGGGCGTGTGCCCGCCCCCTCCTTCACCGTCCGTCGGGCGCGCGTGAAGGACATCCCAGCGATCCAGGGGCTCGTCGCACCGCTGGTCGTGCAGCGGATCCTGCTCGGCAAGGACAACGCGGTGCTCTACGGCGCGGTGCAGGAGTTCCGGGTCGCGGAGGACGCCTCCGGCACCGTCATCGGCTGCGGCGCCCTGCACGTGATGTGGGACGACCTGGCCGAGGTGCGCACCGTCGCGGTCGACCCGGCGTGGCAGCGCCGGCGCGTCGGCCACGCGCTCGTCGAGCGGCTGGAGGCGGATGCCGTCGAGCTGGGCGTCGACAAGCTCTTCTGCCTCACGTTCGAGGTCGAGTTCTTCGCCGCGCACGGCTACTCGCCGGTCGGCGAGGGCCTCGTCGGCCCCGACGTCGTCGTCGAGCTGGCCCGCTCCGGCGACGAGGGCGTCGCCGAGTTCCTCGATCTCGCCCGGGTCAAACCGAACACGCTGGGCAACACCCGCATGCTGAAGGTGCTCGTCCCCGACGCTGACACGAACCGTTCCCGCGGGCCCTAGTCTGTGAGCGCGGGCCGGAGCGCGGACGGATCGCAGAGCACCTTCCCTGCTCGAACCGCGTCGGCCCGGGGGAGCGCGGTGAGCAGCGAACGCCTCGAGTTCTTCGACGCGGCCGCGGTGCTGTTCGATCTCGACGGGGTCATCACGCCCACGGCCGAGGTGCACATGCGGGCCTGGGCGACGATGTTCGAGCAGGTCTTCACCGATCGCGGCATCGTGCCGCCCTACTCGGATGCGGACTACTTCCAGCACCTCGACGGCCGCCCGCGCTACGACGGGGTCGCCGGGCTGCTGGCTTCGCGCGGCATCGACGTGCCGCGGGGCGAACCCTCCGACCCCGACAACGCCGAGACCGTCTGCGGGATCGGGAACCGGAAGAACGCGGTGTTCTCCGCGCTGCTGCAGTCGGAGGGGATCGCGGCCTACCCCGGTTCCGTCGCGGTGCTCGACCGGCTGAGCGAGCTGGGGATCCCCGTCGCGATCGTGTCCAGCTCGAAGAACGCCGTGCCGGTGCTCGAGGCCGCACACCTGGCCGCGCGCTTCCCGGTCGTCGTCGACGGCGTCGTCGCGCAGGCCGAGGGCCTGCCGGGGAAACCGCAGCCCGACATCTTCCTCGCGGGTGCGGCGCGCCTGCAGGTGGACCCGGCGAACGCGGTGGTCGTGGAGGACGCGATCTCGGGCGTCTCCGCCGGTGCGGCAGGCAGGTTCGGGCTCGTGGTCGGTGTGGACCGCGGCGTCGGGTCGGAGGCGCTCCGCGACGCGGGCGCCGATCTGGTGGTCGGCGATCTCGCGGACCTGCTCCTCTAAGCAGAAAGGTGCTCCGCAGTGATCGACCGCGACCGCTTCCCCGTCGACGAGTGGAAGCTCGTCGAGCGCCTGTACTCCGAGGAGCGGATGGGGCTCGGCGAGACCATCTTCACCGTCGCCAACGGCTACCTCGGCATGCGGGGCAACAGCTCCGAGGGCCGCGACGCCCACGAGCACGGCACCTTCATCAACGGCTTCCACGAGGTGTGGCCGATCCGGCACGCCGAGCAGGCGTACGGCTTCGCGGAGGTCGGCCAGACCATCGTGAACGTGCCGGACACGAAGATCATCCGGCTGTACGTCGACGATGAGCCGCTGGTGCTCGACGTCGCCGAGCTGCTCGTCTTCGAGCGCGAGCTCGACTTCCGCGACGGCGTGCTGCGCCGCGACCTGCTGTGGCTCACCCCCTCCGGCAAGCGGGTGCGGGTCAGGTCGAGCCGCATGGTGTCGTTCGTCGAGCGGCACCTCGCCGTGATGACGTTCGAGGTGACGGTCGAGAACGCCGACGCGACGATCGTGCTGTCGAGCCAGATCCTGAACCGTCAGGACGGCGAGGACGAGTTCGGGCGCACGATCCCCGGGGAGCAGGGGTCGACGGGCTTCGATCCGCGCCGCGCGGAGCGGATCGCCGAGCGCGTGCTGCAGCCGGTCGAGTACTGGCAGCAGGACGACCGCAGCGCGCTCGGCTTCCGGGTCACGCACTCCCACATGACCCTGTCGGTCGTGGTCGACCACATCCTGGAGACCGAGAACGAGGTGCACATGCGCCCGTCCATCGCTCCGGACATCGCGAAGAACGTGTACCAGGTTCGGGCGAAGGCCGGCACGCCGGTGAAGCTGACGAAGATCGCCGCTTACCACACGTCGCGCAGCGTGCCGCCGCGGGAGCTGATCGACCGCGGCCAGCGGCTGCTCGACCGCGTGCTCGAGTCGGGGGTGGCGGAGCAGCACCAGCTGCAGCGCGAATGGCTCGACGCCTACTGGGAGCGCAGCGACGTCGAGATCGCGGGGCAGCCCGCGATCCAGCAGGCGGTGCGCTGGAACCTGTTCATGCTCGCGCAGGCGGCGGCGCGCGCGGATTCGAGCGGCATCCCGGCGAAGGGCCTCACGGGCAGCGGGTACAGCGGCCACTACTTCTGGGACACCGAGATCTACGTGATGCCGTTCCTCACGTACACGAGCCCCCTGTTCGCGCGGAACGCCCTGAAGATGCGCGAGCGGATGCTGCCGGCCGCGCGCAGACGGGCACGGCAGCTGAACGAGGGCGGTGCCCTGTTCCCCTGGCGGACGATCAGCGGTGAGGAGGCGTCGGCCTACTACGCGGCGGGTACCGCGCAGTACCACATCAACGCCGACGTGACCTATGCGATCGCGAAGTACGTGCGCGCCACCGGCGACGCGGACTTCCTGGCGCGCGGCGCGATCGACATGGTCGTCGAGACGGCGAGGCTCTGGACGACGCTCGGGTTCTGGCGGCACACCGAGGGCACCTCGTTCCACATCCACGGCGTCACCGGACCGGACGAGTACACGACCGTCGTCAACGACAACCTGTTCACGAACGTCATGGCCCGGTTCAACCTCCGGTACGCCGCAGAGAGCGTCCGCGTCGTCGCGGACCAGTTCCCGGAGGCGTACACGCGGCTGGTGGAGCGGGTCGGGTTCGACGAGTCGGAGATCGGGGAGTGGGAGCGCGCCGCGGAGGCGATGGTCATCCCGTATTCGAAGGCCTTCAACATCCATCCGCAGGACGCCCACTTCCTCGACCGGGAGGTGTGGGACCTCGAGAACACGCCCCGCGACAAGCGACCGCTGCTGCTGCACTTCCACCCGCTGGTCATCTACCGCTTCCAGGTGCTGAAGCAGGCGGACGTGGTGCTGGCGCTGTTCCTGCTCGCGGACGAGTTCTCCGACGAGATGAAACGGGCCGACTACGACTACTACGACCCGCTGACGACCGGCGACTCGACCCTGTCCGCCGTGGTGCAGTCGATCATCGCCGCGGAGATCGGGTACCGCGACCTGTCGATGGAGTACTTCGAGCACGCTCTGTTCGTCGACCTCGACGACCTGCACAACAATGCGAGCGACGGCGTGCATGTGGCGTCGACCGGGGGCGTGTGGAGCGCTCTGGCCTACGGGTTCGGTGGCCTGCGCGACTCCGGGGGGCACCTCACCTTCGACCCGCGGCTGCCGGCCGAGTGGCCCTCGCTGCGGTTCCGGCTGCGCTGGCAGGGCAGCCGGCTGCTGGTGACGGTGACGAGGACCGAGCTGACCATCGCGGTGCAGTACGGCGGCGACGTGGAGCTCTCCGTCCGCGGCGTGAAGCACGTCGCGAGGGAGGGGTCGGTGCTGCGGGTGACCCTCCACGGCCAGGGGCCGCTGCTGCAGGGGCGGCCGACCGTGCAGCAGTGGGCGCAGACCCGCCGCGACGACGGCTCGCTCCTCACGGCGAGCATCCCGACGATCCAGGAGTGGGAGTCGCCGGACGGCGAGGCGCAGGGCTGAGCGTGTGCGTCAGTGCGCGACGGCTTCGACGATCGCGTCCCGGAGGCGGGCGAGGTCCGGCCCGATGAGCGTCGTGAAGCCGAGGCGTTTCGCCTCCGCCTCGCGCCGTGCGGCCTGCACGGCCGGGCGGATCTCTCCGGCGAGGCTGATCTCGCCGCTGACCGCGACATCGCCGCGGATCGGCATCCCCGTCACCGCGGACCCGAGCGCGAGCGCGATGGCGAGGTCGACGGCCGGTTCGGTGAGGCGCACGCCGCCGACGGTGGAGACGTAGACATCGGAGTCGGCGATGTTCTTCAGGTTCGCGTGCTGCTGCAGCACGGCGATGAGCATCGACACCCGCGCCGAGTCGACGCCGTTGACGACGAGCCTCGGATGCGGTGAGGTCGATTTCACGACGAGGGCCTGCACCTCCACGGGGATGGCTCTCCGGCCCTCGAGCGCGATGGTGACGCAGGTGCCCGGCTCGGTACCGACCGCCCGGGACACGAACAGGCCGCTCGGGTCGGAGACGCCGGCGATGCCCTCACCGGTCATCTCGAAGCACCCGACCTCGTCCGTCGGCCCGAACCGGTTCTTGACCGCTCGTACGAAGCGGAGGGCCGTGCCCTGATCGCCCTCGAAGTGGCAGACCACGTCGACGAGGTGCTCCAGTACGCGGGGCCCCGCGATCTGGCCGTCCTTCGTGACGTGACCGACGAGCAGGATCGGGAGATCGCGCTCCTTCGCGACCCGGGTGAGCGATGCTGCGACCTCGCGCACCTGGGCGGGGCCGCCCGCGATGCCGGATGCGTCCGCGGTCGACACGGTCTGCACCGAGTCGACGATGACCAGCGCCGGCTCGACCTGATCGATCTGGCCGAGGACGACCGCGAGGTCGGTCTCGGCCGACAGCCACAGGTTCGGGCTGAGCGTGCCGGTGCGTTCGGCGCGCAGCCGGACCTGACCGAGCGACTCCTCCGCGCTCACGTACAGGACCCGGGCGCCCATCGCAGCGACGTGGGACGCGACGGCGAGCAGCAGCGTGCTCTTGCCGACCCCGGGTTCGCCGGACAGCAGGATGACGGATCCGGGTACCACGCCGCCGCCGAGCACCCGGTCGAACTCGGGCTCCCCGGTGCGACGCCGGGCGACGGGATCCATCGGCACGTCGACGATCGGTCTCGCCTGCCGCGACACGGGGACGGTCGCCGCCTGCACGCGCCCGGCGGTCGCCTCCGCCTCCTGCACGGTGCCCCAGCCCTGGCACTCCGGGCAGCGCCCGACCCACTTCGCGCCGCGCCACCCGCACGCCGCGCACCGGTAGCCGGCGGGTGTCGGGCGGGATCGCGCGGTGACCATGGCTCGAAGGTATGTGCGCCCACCGACAGGCGCAGTCGGTCGACTGTGATGGGGCGACCCGGCGTGGTGCGGCAGGATTCTCGCAACGCGGGAGGGAAGCATGGCGGATCGACTGGTGACGCTGCGCGACGGTCGACGGCTCGGGGTCACGGCGTTCGGCGACCCGGTCGCGCAGCGGATCGTCGTCTTCTGCCACCCGGCTCCCGGCGCGGGGGGATTCGACCCGGATCCGGCCGTCACGTCGTCGTGGGGCGTGCACGTGGTGTCACCGGACCGGCCCGGCTACGGGTCGTCGACCCCGCTCCCCGAAGCGCGGCGGCCGACGAACGGGAGATGGGCGGACGACCTCGCCGAGTACATCGAGTTCGTGGTCGAGCTGGCGCGGGAGACCGGTGTCGCCCCGGTCCATCAGGTCGGCGTCGTCGGCTGGGCGGCCGGCGGGCGGGTCGCGCTCGCGCTCGCGGCGAGGCACCCGGGGCTGGTCGACCGGGTCGCGATCGTCGCGACGCCGGCCCCCGACGCGGCCGTGCGGTGGATCCAGCCCGAGCTCGCCCAGCTCACCGCCGACCTGCGCGAGCTGCCCGTGCCGGTGGCCAAGCAGCGCCTCCGCGCGACGCTGCAGGCGCAGAAGGACGTTGCGGGAGTCGATCTGCTCGCGCACGGGGAGGCCGACCTGGCGCTGCTCGAGCGACCCGGCCTCCGCGGCCGCCTGCAGCGGATGCAGCAGCACGCCTACGACCAGGGCACCGTCGGCCTCGCGGACGACCTGCTCGCCTCCGCGGACGAGGACTGGGGCTTCGACCTGGAGGCGGTCCACGCGCCGGTCCTGCTCGTGTACGGCGCGAGGGACACCGTCGTGCCGAGCGCGCACGGCCGCTGGTACCGCGCGCAGCTGCGCCGAGCGAGCGCGACGCTCACGGTCGTCCCGAGAGCGGGCCACCTCGTGATCGCGCCCGCGTGGGAGCGCATCCTGCAGCACGTCGACCCGAGCCACGGCGCCCGCTCCGACCCCTGATGCCCTGACGGGGCCCTCCGCTGCACGCAGGACGGTGCGCAGCGACAGATCAGCAGCGGTCGGCCCCGTTCGTGAGGGTGGCCCGACGGTCCCGTACACTCGACTCCGGTGGCGTGTCCGAGCGGCCGAAGGAGCATGTCTCGAAAACATGTGATGGGTCACACCATCCGTGGGTTCAAATCCCACCGCCACCGCCAGTCGCGAGACCCTCTACTTCCCCGGAAAGACGCGGAAGTAGGGGGTCTCGTTCGGTTCTGTCCGCACGTCTCGCCGGGGTCCGTCGCTGAGCGCCCGTCATGGTGATCGCGCCCTCCTCCTGCCGGTGCTCCTACGTCACCTGCCTTCCTCGTTTCCTGGCCTGCTCGCTCGGTAGTCAGTAGCACTGATTAGTGGTACTGTCCGTTGCTAGGTACTGATACC
>NZ_CAXTHO010000005.1:0-46869 GCF_964244015.1 uncultured Amnibacterium sp.
CCGACGTGGGAGGGCTTCTTCGACGAGGCGGACTACTCCTCCGTCGCGAGCATCGGGGAGCGGATCGTGCAGGGCTGCCTCGACGCGGGCGCCGACGTGCTCTTCAAGCCGCATCCGCTGACCGGTCACCGCCTGCCCGAGGCCGGTCGCGCGCGGGAGGCGATCGACGACCTCGTCCGCAAGGCCGGCGGCGGCAGCGAGGTCGTGGCGCCGTCCCCGAACTCGCTCTACGAGGCGTTCAACCGCGCCGACCTGCTGATCAGCGACATCTCGAGCGTCATCACCGACTTCCTCGCCTCCCGCAAGCCGTACGCGGTGAGCAACCGGCGGGACGTGCCGGCCGACGAGTTCCGTGCGATGTTCCCCTCCTCCTCCGCTGCGGAGCTGATCGGCAGCGATGTCGCTGCGCTGCCGATCGCGCTGGCCGACGCTGCCGGGGCGGACCCGCGCCGCGCGCAGCGGGAGGCCCTCGCCGAGTACCTCCTGGGGCCGGAGGGGGACCCGATGGTCGTATTCCTTGCGGAGATCGACGCGTTCGTCGCGCGCTCCGACGCCCGCATCGCGCGGCTGGCGGGGGCCTGATGCGCCGCGTGCGGCGGGCCGGGATCACCGCCGGTCTCGGGCTCGCGTACGTGCTGCTGCTCGTGGCGGCGGTCGTGCCGCTGCCGATCCTGTTCCTGCTGGCCGCGGTCGCCGCGGTCGTGCTCGAGCTGGTGCTGTCCCGCCGCGCGCCCTACCTCCTGCCCGAGGTGCTGAACACGGGGCTCGGGATCCGGTTCCGGGTGCTGTCGCTCGACGTGCTGACCGCGATCCTCGCGGCTCGGCTGCTGCCCGATGCGGGCGGGATCGTCGCCCTCGCGATCGTCGCGGTGCTGCTGCTCGCCGCGGGGCGCGACGCCGCCGGGGTGTTCGCGCGCCGGCTGCACTGGCGGCGGGCCGGCGGTCCGGTCAGCTGGCGGAACCTGACCGTGCCGAGCCTCCCGGAGCCGCGCTCGCTCGGCTCCGTGCCCGAGCTGGACCTGCCGTTCACGCTGCTCGGCCTGCTCATCCCGCTCGGCTACGCGATCGGGTCGGTCTCCGACCGGTTCGGTTGGGCGATCCTCGCCCAGTGGGTCGTCATCGGGCTGGTCGTGGTGTTCCTCGCCGTGCGCGTCGGGCAGTACGTCGTCCTGAACCGGCCGAACGACGCGGTGCGGGAGGCGGTCCGCGCGGCGATCGAGCTCGCGAGCCCGGAGGTGGTCATGCACCACGCGGGCCGGCGCGGCACGGTCGATCAGGTGCTGCTCTGGGTGCCCGCGCTGCTCGCGCTCGAGCGGCCCTGCCTGATCGTCGTCCGCGAGCCCACGCACCTCGACGCGCTCGCCGGCTGCGGGATACCGGTCGTCTGGGCGCCGCGCAGCCAGGACGTCGAGCTGTTCATGGTCGCCTCGGTCGACCTGGCGCTCTACCCCTCCGACTCCACGAACATCAACAACCACCTCCTGCGCGTGCCGGGGATCTACGACGTGCTGGTCGGCCACGGCGACTCGGACGAGCCGGAGTCGGGCAGCCCGATCGCGCGGATGTACGACGAGATCTGGGTGGCCGGCCCGGCCGGACGCGCGCGGTACGCGTCCCCGGTCAGCGGCGTGCCCGACACGAAGGTGAAGGAGATCGGGCCGATCCGCCCTCCTGCGCCCACGGCCCGGGAGGCGGGCCCGCGGCCGACGGTCGTCTACGCGCCGACCTGGGAGCACGTGGTCGACGCGACCGACCTCGACTCGCTGCAGTCGCACGGCGCGCAGATCGTGGAGGCGCTGCTGGCGCGTCAGGACGTCCGCACGATCTTCGTCCCTGCCGCACCGACCGGTTCCCGCCTCCCCGCGCTGCAGGTGGAGGCGGACCGGCTGCGGCACCGCATCGCCGCGGCGGGCGCCGATCACGGCACCTGGCCGGCAGAGCGCCTCCCCGAGGCCCTCTCGATCGCGTCGTTCGCGGTCGTCGACGTGTCCCCGGCGCTCGCGGAGGCGGTGCGCGCCGACGTGCCGTTCGCCGTCCCGGCGGTGAAGGACGTCGCGACCTACCCGTCGGTCGCCGCGGGAGCCCTCCTCCGCACCTACCCGAAGGACGTCTTCGCCGCGCTCGACGACGCCCTGGGCGATGACGCGAACGCGGCCGCCCGCCTGGCGCTGGGCCGCCGCCTGGACTCCTCCGGCGACTTCACCGCCCGCTTCCGCGCGGCGGTCGACGCGGCGATCGCGGTCCAGCGCCGCCGCCGCGCGTTCGCCCGCCCCACCGCCTGACCCGCCTCCGGGTGCCTGTCCCGCCCGCCGCGGCAGGCGGGACAGTCACGCAGCGGCGGGTTCAGCGCCGCCCCTGCGCCATCAGGTCGCCGGTGATCTCCGCGAGTGCGGTCGCCCCGGCCAATCGCATCGAGTGTGCGAGCTCGTGCCGGAACGTCTCGAGGGCGCGGGTCACGCCCTGCTCGCCGTCCGCCATCAGCGCGCGGAGGATCGGGCGCCCGACGAGCACGGCATCGGCGCCGAGCGCCAGCGCAGCGAGGACGTCGAGCCCGGACCGGATGCCGCCGTCGACGAGCACGGGCGCCGATCCGCCGATCGCGGCGACCACCTCCGGCAGCGCGTCGGCGGTCGGCAGCGCGCGATCGAGCTGACGGCCGCCGTGATTCGAGACGAGCACGCCCGACGCACCGGCCTCGAGCGACGAGACGGCGTCATCGCCGCGCAGCACGCCCTTGACGAGCACCGGCAGCCCCGTCTCCTGCACGAGGCGGCCGATGAAGGAGAAGTCGATCGTGGGGTCCTGCTCGACATCCGCGGCCACGAGATCCGACCCGGTCTGCGCGCGCAGGTTGCGCAGGTGCGTCTCGGCGACCACGAGCCCGGGGGTGGCGCGTTTCTTCGTGCCCACCACCGGGGTGTCGCCGGTCAGCACGAGCGCCGTCGCTCCCGCGGCGGCGGCACGCCGAGCCAGGTCGAGGGTCAGGGCACGGTTGCGCATCGCGTACACCTGGTACCACCAGGGCCCGCCGAGCGCGGTCGCGACCTGCTCGAGGGGGACCGACGACCGGGCGGAGAGCGTCAGGAGGTTCCCGGCGGCGGCCGTCCCGCGAGCGGTGGCGAGCTCGCCGTCCTCGTGGGCGAGCCCGTGCAGCGCCGAGGGGGCGACGACGACGGGGGAGGGGAGTCGGACTCCCAGCAGGTCGACGGCCGTCGACACCTCGCCGACGTCGCGCAGCACGCGCGGCCGGAAGCGGATCGACCGCCAGGCTGCTTCGTTGGCCTCGAGGGTGGTCTCGGTTCCCGAGCCGCCCTCGTAGTAGTCCGCGACGGACTCGCTGCTCGTCCCACTCACCGGCCTTGTCCCCCTCGTGTTCTGCGGCCCCTCGCGCCTGCGGGTGCGGTCAATTCAAGCGTCTCGACCGCGCGGCCGCCGGGCTGCTCGCGCGATGACCCGCGAAGTGGGGATGGGACGGACCTGTCCGCTGTTCTACGGTCGGGCCAAGCGGTCACCCAGCCGCGATGCCGATGACCCCGCTCGGCGCACGTGCAGTGCTTCCTCGGCGTCGACCAGGTCATCGGTCCGTTCCGGCCGTGCCACGCCGGACGTCCGAAGGAGACCACTCGTGCAGACCGGAACCCGATCCGACGGCACCGACCGAATCGCACCCTGGCGGGGACCGCTCGCCGCTGCGAGCGTGATCGCCGCTGCGGCGCACGTGCCGGTGACCGGTGAACATCTGGAGGAGGCGCTGTACATCGGCGTCCTCTTCATCGCACTGGAGGTGGTGTCCGTCGCGCTCGCCGTCGTGGTGCTGCTCCGCCCGTCCCGCGCCGTGTACGGCACGATCGCCGTCGTCGGAGCGCTCGCCGTGGCGGCGCTGGTCGTCAGCCGCACGATCGGCCTGCCGCTGATCCAGGACGACATCGGGAACTGGACGGAACCGCTCGCGACCGTGTCGATCGTCGCGGAGGCCGTGATGGCCGTCGGAGGCTGGATCGCGGCCGTCGGCCCCGCGTCCTCGCCCGGTCGCACGACGCGATCCGGGCTGGTCGCCGGCTTCATCATCCTCGCACTGGGCATGACCGCGACGGGCTTCGCCGCTGCGGCCGAGACCGCCGAAGCGGATCACGACGTCCCCGGGATGGAGATGGAGATGGAGGGGATGGACATGGGACTGCCCCTCCTCCCGTCCCCCGAAGCCGCCTGACCCGCCTCCGAGTGACTGTCCCGCCCGCCGCGGCAGGCGGGACAGTCACTCAGCGGCGGGTTCTGGGGACGGCCAACCGTGCCTCGGCCGCCCAGTCGGCGAGCGTGGGTCGATGCTCCGCCGGTCTCAGGCCGACTCGATCCAGGATCGGGCGGAGGAGGGTGGGCCGTCGCGCCTCGCTGTAGCCGAAGCGGGCGAGGTCATGGATCTCGGCGCGCACGCGGTCCTCGCGCCACTTCTCCTCGATGACGGCTCGCCCGGCGCCCTGCGGCGCGAACGCCGGGTCGAGGTACTTCTTCAGCCCATCGATCTCGGTGCCGATCCGTCGGCGGCGGTCGTCGGTGTCGAGCACCCCCGCAAGCCCCTTCGCATCCCAGACCTCGTGCTGCAGCTCCTGCGGCTCCATGCCGAGCTCGAAGAAGCTGACCCGACCCTCCGACTCGGCAGCCGATTCGGCTCCGGGGTGTGCGAACGCGACGACATCGCCGATACGCCCACTCGCGCGGCGCAGGCCGGCCAGGTCGACGGCCTGCTCGAGGAGCGCCCTCGGGAGGCCCGCACTCAAGGCGCCGTCGGCCGTCAGGACTCCCGCGCGGAACGGCGCAGCACCGGCGATGTCGACCACGGTTCTGGCCGAGCCGGTGACCAGCAGGTCGCCCACCTCCACCACCTCCTGTCGACCGAGGTGGAACGCGTGCACGGCGACACCGTCGATGCCGCGCCGCCGGTCATCCGGTGCCGTGACGTGCACCTTGGTGAGCCGCTCATCGACCATGGGCAGTGCGAGGATCGCGCCCGCTGTCCAGTGCGAGAAGACCGGGCGCTCCGCGGCGACGGCGTCGAACGCGCGAGCACGAAGGGCGTGCCGGGCGAGCTCGCGCTGCCAGCCCTCGCCGGCGTTCCAGTCCACGGCGGGCACGGTGACGCCCTGGCGCAGTCTGACCAGCAGACCTCGCTCCACATCACGCGAGATCGAGCGTCGCTCCGTGACCCCCAGCGATCCGTTCTTCACGACGATCAGCTCGACGGTCCAGGGATCCATGGTCGCCACCCTCGCGTGCCGAGGAGGGTCGTGGGGCGGTCCGACCTGGGGAGGAGCGGATTCCGGGCTCTCGCCCGCGCACCGGGCTCAGGTGGGCTGCGGGGCCGCGTCGCGGCGACGCACGTCCACGATCTGGCCCGTCACGGGGGAGAGGAGGGTGTCGAGCGACGCCATCGCGACCGTCTCGGCGGCGAGGAGGGTGCCGGTCGGCTCCTCGCCGAACGCCTTCGTGCGCATCCCGGTCGCCGTGCGCTCCGGGTTGATGCAGTTCACCCGCACGCCCGCCTCCGCCCACTCCTCGCTGAGGGACTGGGTCAGGTTCACGGTCGCGGCCTTCGTCGCCGAGTACATGCCGTAGTTCGCCCGCCCCCGCGTGTAGGAGGAGGAGGTGAAGAACAGCAGCTGCCCCTTCGTCTCCTTGAGGTGGGGGAGCGCCTCCTGGGCGATGATGATCGGCCCGAGCAGGTTCACCTGGATCGTCTTCTTCACGGCCTCGTGGCTGAAGGTCTCGAGCCCGCCGAGCTCGAGGATGCCCGCGCAGTTCACGACGTAGTCGATGCGGCCGCTCTGCCGCCTCGCCTCCTCCAGCGCCGCCTTGACGCGCTTGCGCTTGCGGATGTCCGTGCCGGTGGAGGAGCGCGAGTACGAGAACACCGAGGCCCCGAACCGCTGCGCCGCGTCGGCGATCGCGGCGCCGATGCCCTCGCTGCCGCCGAAGACGACGACGGTCTTGCCGGTCAGCGCGGCCTCGCGCTCGGTGCTGGACAGCCCCTCCGCCTCCGCGGACTTCAGCTGGAACAGCTTGTCGGCGATGAACACGTCGATCGACTCGGTGATCTTCATGTTCTCGTCCGAGCCGGCGACGACCGCGATCGGCACGTCGGGCGTGTACTTCAGCACCACCGTGCAGTCGTCGGTCGCGACGAAGTTGCGGTCCTTGCCCGCGCGCTCGTAGGCCGCCCGGATCGCGGAGTTCAAGAACGCCTGCGGCGTCTGCCCGCGCCGCAGCAGGGCGCGCGGCGGCACGTGTTGATCTGGATGATCGTGTCGGCGGAGGGGATCGCGACGTCGACGGCGCCGTAGTGGTCGAGCGCGTCGACGCAGTCCTGCAGGATCCGCTCGTCGACGAACGGCCGCACCGCGTCGTGGAACAGGACCTTGCACTCGTCCTCGCCCAGCTGCTCGAGCGCGAGGCGCGTCGTGTCGTTGCGGGTCGCGCCGCCCGGGTGCACGCTCTTCAGCTTCGGGTAGCGGCCGGAGGCGATCAGGTCCTCGACGGCCGACATGTGGTTGGGCTCCATCATCACGAAGATCTCGTCGATGCAGGGCGCCGAGTCGACCGCCGCGATGGTGTGCTCGATGATCGGCTTGCCGGCGATGCGGGCCAGCTGCTTCGGCATCCCGAGGCCCGCACGCACACCGACGCCGCCGGCGAGGATCACCGCCACCGTGCGCAACCGCTGCTTCGTCGTAGCCATGCCCTGGATCGTAACCGGGCCCCATCCCGCGCACTCGGACCTGGAAGGCGGGGCAGGGATTCCCAGGCGCTCCGACGCGGCTGGGTAGCCTGTCGGGGCAGTTCCGGCGACGGAGGAGGAGGAGCCGTGCAGCCACGGGTGAGCGTCGTCATCGCGGCGTATCAGCCCGGCGACGGCTTCGATCGGGTGATGGCGTCGCTCGACGCGCAGACCCTGCCGCAGGACCAGTTCGAGCTGATCGTGGTCGATGACGGATCGCCGGACGACACGGTCGAGCGCCTCCTGGCCCGCGCCGCGACCCGCCCCAACATGCGGGTGGAGCGGATCGAGAACTCCGGCTGGCCCAGCCGGCCGCGGAACATCGGCACCGACCTCGCGACGGCGCCGTACGTCTTCTACATGGATCACGACGACTCGCTGTACCCCGATGCGCTGCAGCGCCTCGTCGACTACGCGGCCGAGACCGGCGCGGACGTCGTCAGCGCGAAGGAGGCCCAGACCAGGTCGGTCTGGTGGGGCACGTCGCCGTTCCGGCACGGCAACATCCCGAACGTGGTGCCGTCCGGCGACATCCACCAGCTGATGCCGATGATCCCGCACAAGCTGTACCGCCGGGCGTTCCTCGCCGAGCACGGCATCCGCTTCCCGGAGGGGCGGCGGCAGCTGTGGGAGGACATCTTCTTCAACATCCAGGCGTGGCGGCACGCGACGGTCATCGCCCTGCTCGCCGACACCCAGGTCTACCTCTGGCATCTGACGAAGGCGAACAACTCCAGCACGTACGGCCCGGGCGGCATGGAGTTCTGGGACCGGATGGATCTGCTGCTCGAGTTCATCGACCGCACGCTCGACGGTGCGGAGTTCGCGCGCGCGCACCAGGACGAGGTGCTGCACCAGTGGCGCTCCCGCGCCCTCAAGCGGTTCGCGAAGCTCGCCGGGACCGCGGAGGACGACCGCCCGGCCACCACCCTCCCGCGCGCGCAGGCCGTGCAGGCGAAGTACATCCCGGAGGAGGTCGAGCCGCTGCTGGGGATGGTGAGCCGCCCCTACTCCGCACTGACCCGCTCCGGCAGCATCGAGCTGCTCGGCGAGCTGTGGAAGCTCGACCAGCAGATGGCCGGGCGATTCACCGCCTTCGACGCGCGCTGGACCGCCGGCGTGCTCGAGGCGGACGTGGTCGCGCGCTGGACCGGCCCGGACGGGAAGCCGCTGCGGCTGACCCGTCGCGACGGCCGGATCCTCCGGGACCTGCCGGCCGGGATCGCGGCCGCGCTGCCGCCGGAGGCGCTCGACGTCACGGACACGCTGGAGACGTTCGTGCTGCGCGTCGGCGTGCACTCCCGGACCGAGCATGTGACATGGGACCTCCCGGTCACGGGTGCGACGACGGCCTGGGAGCCGCTCGGGCCGGGCATCGTCACGCCGGTGTCCCGCGGCCGCGTGGTGATCGATGTCGAGCGGGCCGGCGGCGGCCGACCGCTGGCGCCCTCGGTCTGGGAGATCACGGGGATGATCCAGTGGGATGACATCTCCCGCAGCCAGGGCCTGCGCATCAAGGTGAAGGCGATGCCCGCGCTGCCGGCAGGCAGGCCCACGGTCGCGTACACGAACACGTCGGGGACGCTGGCGATCGACCTGATCGGGCGGGCGCGGAACCTGGTCGCCGAGGGCGGGCCGGCCGGCGGGCCGGTGCAGGGGAGGGTCCGATCGTTCGTCCTCCCGCTGCCGAAGGTGCAGACCTGGGTGCCGCAGCGGACGCCCGCCACGATCCGGTTCGAGACCGATCGCGCGGCGGGCCACAGGGTGCAGGCGGAACTCGTCGCCGACGCGGCGGGTGTCCGCCTCGAGGGCGGGGGACCGGTCCCGCCCGGGCGCTACCGGCTCGCCTTCCTCCTCCCGGACGGCGTGGACCGCGTCACCCGGTGGTCGGCCCACGTCACCCGCCGAGGCGACCTGACCCTGACCGACACGAAGCTGCGGCCCTCGCGCTCGACGATCGCGGGCGCGAAGGCCGAGGTCCGGCGGATCGCGGCCGGCGTCCGCCGCCGGATGCAGCGCCGGCTCGGCCGCTAGCCCTTCGCGGGGCCGATACGGGTGTGGAGGCGGTGGGCCAGCTCGTTCGTAGCCAGGTAGCCCTGCTGCACCTCGCGCAGCAGCGAGAAGATCTCGTTGTCGCTGAACTGCACGGACCTGCCGTTCAGCTCGAGGAAGACGTTGGTCGCGAGCCAGGCGAGCCGCTTGTTGCCGTCGAAGAGGGCGTTGCTGCGGGCGAGGCTCTCCATGAACGCCGCGGCCTTCATCGCGAGCGGCGTGTAGACCTCCATCCCGCGGTACTTCAGCGCAGGCCGGTCGACGGCCCCGATCAGCAGCCCGAGATCCCGGACCGCCTCGCGGAGGGGGGACTCGCTGAACATCTCGACGATCTGCACGACGTCGTCGATGGAGAGGTACTCCGTCTGCGCGACGCGCTGCGCGTACGGATCGGACACACGACTCCAGACGGACCGGCGGGCGGAGAGCGCGTCCTTCGGGGAACGCTGCACCAGGGTACCCAGCGGCGGGGTGCGGCAGGATCGACGGATGGGCGAGGCGGGGGACTGGCAGCGTCTGTGTGCGCTGCTCGACGACGACGAGTCGGTCTGGGAGGCGGTGGAGGCGGCGCTGCAGGACGGCGAGGACCCGTGGGACGCCCTGATCGGGGGGCTCGACGACGCGGGAGCGCTCGCCTACCTGCAGGCTGACGACACCGGGATGGAGCTCTCGGACGCGCTGGCGCAGCTGCCGCGGGTGTTCGCCCTGCAGCCGGACCTGGACGAGGTGACCGACACCGACGACCTCGTGGCGGCGACGGCAGCGGCTGATCGCATCCTGTCCGCCGCGGGCCTGCGGATCGTGCGGCTGGTCGAGGAGGAGGACGCCTGGCCGGTCGCGGTCGTAGCGGCGTCAGGCGTTGCTGAGATCGTTCGGCTGGCCCACGGGACCGGTCATCAGGTGATCGAGGGCGGGTAGCTCGTTCAGGCCTGTTCGAGTCGGCTGAGCAGGTCGTCGTACTGGGAGATCAGACGCCGAGTGGTGCGCTGCACGAACTCCGGGTGATTCCGCTTCGGTGCGGCCAGATCGATGGCCTGCGCGGCCGCCTGGTTCTTGCTCACCCTGAATTGGCGCGCCAGGCGGGCGAGGGTCTCGTCCTCGGCGGGGCTGAGTCGAAGCGTCATGGCCATACCCTCAACCTAGGATTGAGGTCGAGGGTTCTATGGAGCGCCACGCCGGTGCGGCTGCCGCGTCCAACCCGTCGCCGTCTGTGATCTGATCGTCGTGTCGGTCCCGCAGACCCGGAAGGATGCCGTGCGCGTCGCCTACCTCCTGATGGTGCACCGGAACCCCGACCAGGTGGCGGCGCTGCTGCGGGCGCTGCCGGCGGATTCCCCGGTGTTCGTGCACATCGACGCCCGCGTGCCGCGCCGGAGGTTCGCGGCGCTGTCGGCGCTGCAGGAGGTGCGGCCGTTCACGCTCGTGCGGCGGCACCGCTGCTACTGGGGCCGGATCGGGATGGTGCGCGCCACGCTCGAGCTGACCCGGGCGGCGCTCGCCTCCGGGACCGACTGGCAGTACGCGTCGCTGCTCTCCGGCGCCGACTACCCGATCGCCTCCAACGAGGCGATCGCCGAGTTCCTCGAGGAGCACGCCGGGCAGGAGTTCCTCTCCTTCTGGGACATGCGGGCCGAGTCGAATCCGTGGAGGCACTCGCCCGGCCGGATGCAGGCCGATGCCCGCGTCGACCGGCAGTACTTCGGCGCGGGTCGCCGCATCGTGCGCGCGCCGTGGCGGAGGTCCATGCCCGGCGGCCTGCACCCCTACGGCGGTGCGCAGTGGTGGACGCTGACGCGGCAGGCGCTGGAGTTCGTGGTCCGGTTCACGGATCAGCATCCCCGCTACCTGCGCTTCATGCGCGGTGTGTTCGTGCCGGACGAGTGCTTCGTGCAGACGGCGCTCGGCAACTCCCGCTTCAAGGCCGCGATCCCGGGCGACGACCTGCGCTACGTGGACTGGAACCGGCCCGAGCCGCCGCACCCCGCGATCCTGCGCTCGGAGGATGTGGAGGTCCTCGGCGCGAGCGGCAAGCTCTACGCCCGCAAGTTCGATCTCGGGGTCGATCCGGAGGTGTTCGCGGCCGTCGACGCGCGCCTTCGCGGCGCGACCCCCGTCGGCTGAGCTCAGCCCACGGCTCCGCGCGGCGGGCGCTTGGCGTCGATCCGGTCTGCGAAGAAGTCTGCGCGCACCGCGCGGGAGATGGCCGTGCCGGCCGGGTCCTTCTTCGGCGACGACGGTTGGTAACCACGCAGGGTCGTCATCCCCGTTCCGCCGGAGCCAGGGGCTCGCAGGCCGGGGTCGGACCGCTTCGTGCCGCTGCCCTTCGGCTCGCTCGAACCGTGCACACCGACGAAGGTGTTGCTGCTCGCCTTCACCGATGTCGGCCATGCGTAGGAGGGGTTGGCCGTGTTGTAGACGAGGTTGTTGAAGAAGCGGATGTCCGAGCCGCCCGTGCCGCCGAAGGTCCTCGCGACCTGCCCGCCCGCCTTCTTCGAGATGGAGACCGTGTTGTTGTAGATGGAGGTCCCGTTCGCGGGGATGCTGCCGATGAAGGTGAATGCGCCGAGCCGGTTGTCCTCGAAGATGTTGAACCGCACGGTCGCGTTCGTCGAGCCGCAGATGAGGATGCCGCCGCCGTCGTTGTCGTGGGCGTAGTTGTACTCGACGACCGTGTCCCTGGCGGAGATGTCGATGTCGAAGCCCTCGCCGTCGCCGCCGGGCTGCTTGGTCCCGTACGCCTCGTTGTGGTCGATCCGCACGCCCTTCGACGACCCGGTCCACACGCCGGCGTTCGCCGTCCGGGGGCTGACCCCGCCGCAGTCGGGACAGGGCCATTCGTCGTTGGCGTTGGAGCTGACGTTGTGGTCGATACGGCCGGCGGTCGCGCCGAGCATGACGATGCCGTCGCCGCGGGTGTGGTCGACCCGGTTGCCGGTGATCCGCGGGCGGACATCGCCGCCCGTGTCCCACGAGATGTTCGTGGTGATGATGCCGGTGCGCCCCACCCGGGAGATGCGGTTGTCCTTGATCAGCAGGTCGGTGAAGCCGCCGACGAGCCCGGGCATGGTGATCGCGGAGATCCCGCCGAACGAGCGCGAGCCGTTGAAGTCGTCGGACATGCTGCTGACGACGTGGTCGATGGTCAGCCGCTGGACGACGATGCCGCGCAGCTGCCCGCCCGAGCGGTTCAGCAGCATCACACCGGACCGGTAAAACGGAGTCGTCGCATCACCGTTCGTGTTCGTGACGTGCAGGTCCTGCACCGTCCACCACTGCTGGTCGGTCAGCTGCACGCCGCCCTCCCATGTGCCGGTGCCGCCGCCTGCGATGGTCGGCTTCGCACCGGACCCGTAGGCGTCGACGACGACCGGCTTGCCCGCCGCGCCGTTGCCGGCGGGTACGAGCTGCCCGGCGCACGTCGTGCCGCGCCTGAACAGGATCCGGTCGCCGGGCGCGAACGCCCCGTGCTCGTTGACGGCGGCGGTCGAGTTCCACGGCTGTGCGGAGGAGCCGGAGCCCTGCCGCGGCGAGGCGCAGTCGACGTAGAAGGTGCCGGAGGCGGCCTGCGCGGAGGCGGGAACGAGCGATGATCCGACCGCGAGCGCAGCGGCGATCGCAAGTGCGTGGGGGCGCACGGGTTCTCCTTGGGTGAGGAGCATGCGGCCGAGTTCGGGTTCGGCCGCACGTCAGGTTGTACTCAGCGGCCGTTCGGGGGACAGCTGCGCGGTGGGTGCGGCCATAGTGATGGAGGCGGGTACCTCGCGCAAGACCCCAGTCTTCAGAGAACGACGAAGGCCCCTCCTGCGCACAGGAGGGGCCTCCGTCGTTCGGCTACTTGATCGCGGCGCCTCGCGGCGGGCTCTTGGGATTGATCGTGTTCCCGAAGAAGTCCTTGGTCACGCCCTTCGGAATCGCGATACCCCTCGGGTCGTCCTTCGGCGACGAAGGGTGGTACCCGCTCAGCGTCTTGAACCCGTTTCCGCCGTTGCCGGGACCGCGCAGGATCGCCGTGTCGAAGATCGTCCCGTTCCCACGCGGCTCACCAATTCCGTGCGTGCCGACCACCGTGTTGTGGCTGCTCTTGTAGGGCGCCGGCCACACGTAGTAGCCCCAGCCCATGTTGTAGATCAGGTTGTTGAAGAAGTTGATTCCCTTGCCGCCGCCGTCTCCCTGAGTGTGCACCACCTGAGAACCGTTCTTCATCGATGTGTACACGGTGTTGTTGTAGATGCGAGTGTTGGTGGCGGGGATGCTCCCGATGAAGATGAAAGCTCCGCGGCTGTTGTTCTGCAGTACGTTGAAACGTGCCTTGGCTTTGTTGGACCCGCAGAATAGAATTCCGCCGCCCTCATTGTCGTGCGCGTAGTTGTACTCGAACACGACGTTCTCGGTCTGGCCATCAGCGTCGAACGCGACACCGTCGCCGCCCAGCCTCTTCATGCCGTACACCTCGTTGTGGTCGATCTGCACGTCCGAACTGCGCGCCGGCCAGATCCCGGCGTTCGCGGTGTTCGGGGTGATCCCACCGCAGAGAGGGCACGGCCACTCGTCTCCGGCGAAATCGACCACGTTGTGATCGATTCGTGCGTGCTTCGCGCCGAATATCACGATTCCGTCACCCCGAGCATGGCTCACACGGTTGCCGGTGATCCGGAGGTCTTGGTTGAACGTCGTTGGATATTCCCAGCCCATGACCGCGATACCTGTCCGCCCGACGTGCGATACCACATTGTTGCGGATCTGTAGACCCGGGAACGAGTCTCCGGTCACGCCGCCAACCGCAACCGTGATTCCGCCCCACTCACGCGAGCTGCCCTTTTTTTCGTTCGGTGCACTCGCGACGTTCTCTACCTTGAGGCGCTGCACGAGAATCCCCGGAAGCACACCGCCGTCCTGATTTCTGATGGAGACCCCTGCGCGGTAGGTCTGGGTCGAGGTGCGTCCGTTGGTGTTCGTGATGTGAAGGTCCTGGATCGTCCACCACTGCTGATTGCGCAAGTCGACCGCTGCCGTGAAGTTCGGAGTGCCCCCTCCAGCGATCGTCGGTCTTGCGCCAACGGATCCCCACTTGCCGATCGTGATCGGGGCGCCCCTCGCACCGTTGCCCTTCGGGTGTAGTCGACCGCGGCACGTGGTGGCGCGCTTGAACAGGATCTGGTCACCGGGCTTGAACGCTGCATGTGCGTTGACGGTGGCGAGCGATCGCCATGCCTTGGAAGTGGTCGAGCCGTCGCCCCCTGACCTCGCCGCACAGTTCACGTAGTACGTCGTGTTGGTCATAGTCGTAGAGGCTCGGGGTTCCGGCGCTGCGAGTGCAGGCGCGGCGGCCTCACCTACGAGCGCGGTGCAGAGCGCGGCGATGATCGCAGTGTGTCGGAGGCGGATGATGAGGTCTCCTGATGATCGGGACCGCCGGGTCGACGGTAGCCAGAAGGATGCAAGAAGGTCGCGAATCATCCCGGTGGGACTCGCCGCCAAGGACGATTCCGCCACGTTGGCAGGTCTCGTGTCCGGCCGATAGATCCCCGCTCGGGGGCGACCCGGATCTCGTCCTCGACGCTCTACTCGCGGGGCCGCGTCGCGGTGCGGTGAGCGCCTGGACCATGACGAAGCGGGCACCGGCATCAACGCGCGGTCCGGAGTACGAGGCGGCCCGGGTATCGGTGACGTCGGCAACCACGACACTCCGCGCGAGTGGAAGGCCGCGCGCTGCCTGCGACCTACAGTGACCCTCAAACGAGGGGGTGGCATGACAATGGGCGCTGTACTGCAAATGTCGAAGAGGAATGCCGCGATCGCCCTCGGCGTACTGTCTCTGCTCTATCTGGTGTCGACCACCTACGCGGCGTTGAACGGGACCCACGTGTGGCGTCAGTCGGACGCTTTCGCGCAAATCATGAGCTTCCTGGGCGCGAAGAGCATGGAGCCGTTGCAGCTCTTCAACCAGCCCGCGACTATGTTCGACACGCCAATCTACGAATGGCTCGCGGCCACGTTGAGCCGGATCACCTCGAGCGATCCCCTCGTCTCCGCTCGACTCGTGAACGACCTTTTCTGGTGCGTGTTCCTCTTGTGCGGTTACCGGGTGACCGAGCGCATCGTTTCGGGTGCTGGGCTGTACTTCGTGTTCCTGGCCGCGACCTCGCCCGTATTCCTCCAGTACTTCGCGGCTCCGATTCCGGACGGTATGGCTCTCGCTCTCTCAATCGCCGCCATCGATGTGATGGCGACGTCGGTGCGTGCGCTCCAGCTTTTCTCAGCCTCCTTGCTCTTCATCGTCGCGGCACTGATCAAGTCACCGATACCCTTCGTGATAATCGTCTTCTTCGTTGTCAGCACAGCGGTGACCGCGCTGTCTGAGCGAGGCGTGCGCGGTCTCCTGCGGCACTGGCCGATGGTCATACCCCTCGCGGCCGCAATGGGGGCGACGGTTGCAGCGGAGGTCATCCGCAAGATCGTGACGCACAGTACGCCTGCAGGTGAAGCCGCCAACTTCACCTGGTACTTCGGCACGGGATCCACTCGCCTGCAGCAGTACTACTGGCAGACGATGCTCGACCGCGCAACCGCGAGCTTCGCCAGCCCGGCCCTGGTCGCAGTGGTGCTCTTGGGTCTCGTGGTCCTTCTCGCCTGCGCGCCCCATGACTTCGCTCGTCTCGTGCTGCCGCCCGCGGCGGGATTCTTTGCGGGCTGGCTGGTGTTCGCAAATGTGTTTCTCTTGCACGACTACTACGAGATGGCGGTTTCAGCCCTGCTGATGATCGGGAGCGCGCTGGCGCTCGAACTCCTCGCTCAGCGGGCCAGGGCTGCGATCGCCGTGCGCGGCTTGGGTCTGAACTTGAGTACGACGTGAGGTACCTCGGTCTGGCCGCCGTGATTAGTGGAGCCCTGCTGATCGCACTTGCTCCCAAGCAGAACCTGCCGGCTGTTGCGTCCGACTCCGATGTGCTGACCTACGCCCTTTCTGGGCAGAGGGAGATCCTGTATGTGTCCGACAACGCCTCCAATCCAGTGATCGGCGGTCTCGCTCGGACTCCGTCCGTGCCGATCAGCAGAGCGGAGTTCGAGTCGGGCTGCGACCGTTGGCTCATCCGCTTTCATGCTGTCGTCACTGACGGCGACTCGGCCTGCCTGCGCGCACATCGGGACGACGCGACCACCTACCTGCGCGGTGGTCCGTACGAACTCTCAGAAGCCGGATTCACGCTCTACGTCGCTGGAGAGGAAGGGCGGTGAACGCTCCGAATCTCCCCCGACAGGGTCGAGCGGTGATCGCACTGGTCGGGCTGACCGGCGCGTGTGCGACGGGCGCCTATGCCGTCCGCCCGGACCTCGTGCCGGGTGGGTTCCACGGTGTCGACGTCTTGCTCGTCCTTGCTGGCTGGTCAACGGTTCGACGTCTGCGAGACGGGCGGGCGTTGCCGACCGCAGGTCATGCGGCAGCGGTCGTCGCAGCGATCTGCGTCATGGCAGCCGTAGCGGCAGTGGTCCTCGAGCGCGGCGCGAATCGGACCCATGACGCATTGGGCATTCTCGCCGCGATCACGGGCAGCCTGAATTGGGTACTCCAGTCGGGCTTCGAAGTGCCCGGCTCCTACGCGACTATCGTGCAGAACCTGTGGCTGGCTGACGCGGTCGCGCAGCTCGCGCTGGTGACCACACTCCTCCTCCTTCTGCTGGCGAGGACAGCTCCCAATGCGGACCGAGCCGCGATTCGGCTCGCGGCCGTGGCCGCCGTGCTGTCCTTCGCCTACGCGGCGACTCCGGGCGTCTACCTTCCCTTCAACGGTTACTTCGCGTTTGCGTCCCGCGGCTGGGAGTTCGCAATCGGATGTCTCGTCGCACTGGTGGCTGCGCGGGCCCGAGATCCGCGCGGACGTCTGGGCGGAGCTGTGGCACTTGTGGGTCTGGCCGGGACGATCCTCTGCGCCTTCGTTGTCCCGCCGTCGGCGACCAACAACGCGTCCTGGTGGGCCATCCCCTTAGTGGCCTGCGCGGTTGCGATGACGGCAGGGGCAGAGCAGTGGGAACGAGGTCTCGACTCGAACGACGGTCCGCTGCTGCGCGCGCTCGCCGCGCTCCCGCTGCCGCTTTCTCTCACTCCGGGTATTGTCGTCGGGGCACTTCTTTACGTGACGGGGCCCATCTGGATTCCGGGTTCGAATGTCGTTCGCGACATCTCCGCGGTACTCCTGTCACTCCTGTCCGCTGTCGTCGCACTCGTGTTCGCGCGCGTACTGACCGGCGCCGTGCGAAGCCTTCGCTTGCGTTCGACCGTTGACGCAGGCGCGCTTCGGGAGCGCTCGGCCTGACTCCTTGCGTTCGTTGTATGCACGCCTGCCGTGTAGCTCTCCCGCAGCAGGCGACAAATGTGCGATGGGTCTGCAATGAGCCCAGACGGACACATCGGCATACGCCCGTGGGTCGCAGTGAGTTGCTTCGTCGGAGTCTGCCCTTCCGTGCGCGATCGGCGTACGCAGTTCGTCGGGCAATTCGCACTCGGCGTGACGGCCAGGATGTTGAGCGGGACCGGCGCACGATCGATTCCAGTGATAGCGCGGCATACGTAACTCGAGTCCGTCAACTCGGCGCGTTTGCTGGCGAGAGGGAAGTCGAGCAGGCTGCGGTCTTCCCCCCGCGGGCGTCGAGCGCGGCAGGTACCGGTTCAGCCTCGGGGTGCACCCTGGTCGAATTCATTCGCCCTGCGCCGGGTGCGTTGGTTCGGCCGAGAAGTGCTTCTCGATCGGCGTGCCTCGAACGGATTCACCGATCGCGACCACAGGCTTGGTCGAACTCGAACATTCGCTCGACCAATTAGGAGCAGGACGTGGCAGCCACTATGGGACAACGCGTACTCGCCGACTACCCGGGAGTAGCTCGATGACCGCCATGGACCCCGGCCTCGAGCACGGCGGAACGAGATCACAGGATGAGGGGGTGGCTCCTCGGCGGCTTCGACGCATGGGTCTGCTGGGAGTGACGTCAAAGGCTTCGACCTGGTACTGGCTCGCCAAGACCCGCTTGTATTTCAAGCCTCAGTTCGCAGCTCTGGGCGAGGGTTCGGTCATCCGGAATCCATTGCTCATTCGCAATCCTGCCGGAATCTCCATCGGCCGCGATGTGAGTATTCGGGACGGGGCGCGCCTCGAAATTATCGATCGGCAGGGGCTGCCGGGGGGTCGCCTTTCCATCGGCGACGGGGTCAATATCGAGCAGGACGTGCACATCGCGGCCTGCGACGACGTCGTGATCGAGGACCTTGTCTGCTTCGCCGCCCGCTGTGCGATCGTCGATACCAATCATCCCGCGAACACCGAGGGGAACCGTGCGTCGGCCGTGTCGTCGGAGCGATCCTTCGTGCGGATCGGGAGGCGCGTGTTTCTCGGCGTTGGTGTTGTGGTGCTGCCCAACGTCACGATCGGCGAGAACAGCATCATCGGCGCGAATTCGGTGGTGGCGAAAGACATCCCACCCAATTCCGTTGCCGTGGGTGCGCCCGCGCGGGTCATCAGGACGCTCGCCGCCCCAGCCTCGGGCGAGACGTCGGAGAATCGCGGCTGACGGCTGACGGGTACTGCGCACCAGCAATGCGGTCGAGCACGAGTGGCGCCTGCGAGATGCGAGCAACAGCGCGCCGGCTCTACACGCTGCGAACGACCTGGGAGATTTCGAGTGCGCTCGAGGCGCTCCAGGCGTGAAGGATCTGGCGAACGGCGGCTCGCCGATCTTGAGTGCGAAGCCGGCTACGCACGTGGGACAGCGGCAGACCGACCGCTCCAGACGAGGCGGACCACGCCGGTCAGCTGATCGGCTGCACCCCAGTCACCAGGCGAGGTGGGCGGACAGGGGTGAGGATGGCGGCACGGCGATCTGCGCCTCACATGGCCGCTCCAGGCCGAGCCGCCGTCCGCGCTTTACGCGACGACGCGAATGGCCGGTCCGCGCCGCGCCGCGTGCCGTCGCCCTCGATTGAGGGCCAACCTCTATCGTTCGGCGCGATGCGCACTATGAGCTCCTGGGGTCTCCTCACGAAGGAACCACACACCGTCGTCCCCCTGACCGACCGCCGTGCCGTGCCCGACGCGATGCGCGTCGATGGCGCGGGCGTCGCCTACGGCGCCGGCCGCAGTTACGGCGACGTCGACTTGAACGCTGGCGGAGTGCTGTGGGACATGCGGGGCCTCGACCGATTCATCGCCTTCGATGACCAGACGGGCGTCCTGCAGGTCGAGGCGGGCCTGCTCATCAAGGAGATACAGGACCTGCTCATCCCCCGCGGGTGGAAGCTCGCAGTCACTCCGGGGACGCAGCTGATCACGGTCGGTGGAGCGATCGCGAACGACATCCACGGGAAGAACCATCACAGCGACGGCAACTTCGGCCATCACGTGCTGGGCCTCACATTGGCCCGCACTGATGGTGAGCTCATCGACTGTGGCCCCGATCTCGAGCCGGAACTCTTCGCCGCGACCATCGGCGGGATGGGACTCACCGGGGTGATCCTCGCGGCCACGCTTCGACTGCAACCTGTCGCCGGCCCCTGGATCGACGCCGAGGACATCGTGTTCGAGACCATCGAAGATTTCTTCCGGCTCTCGGAGGAGTCGGACCGGACCTGGAAGCACAGCGTCTCGTGGGTCGACTGCACCACCGACAGTGGGCGGCGCGGCATCTTCAGCCGCGGCAACCCCTCGACCGAGCAGAGGCCCGCCGTGCGCCGCGACCTGCCCCTCGGCATTCCGATCACGCCGCCGCTCTCGATGGTGAACGGGCTGACGCTGCGCGCATTCAACAGGGCCTACTTCGCGATGAAAAAGCTGCGCAGCGGGCGGGCGCTCGTCGACTATCGGTCCTTTTTCTACCCGCTCGACGGAATCCGTACTTGGAACCGTATGTACGGCCCCGCCGGGTTCTTCCAGTATCAGAGCGTCATCCCGCGGGAGGGCGCGGTAGAGGCGACGAAGGAGATGATGGGAGAGATCGCGCGGTCCGGCGACGGTTCCTTCCTCGGCGTACTGAAGACATTCGGGGACAAGCCGTCGCTCGGGATGCTGAGCTTCCCGCAGCCCGGCGTGACGCTGGCACTTGATTTCCCCAATCGCGGCGAGCGCACAGAGCGGCTCTTCCGGCGGCTCGACTCGATCGTCGACTCCGTCGGCGGTCGCTTGTACGCCGCGAAGGATGCGCGGATGAGCCGCGAGATGTTCGAGCGCGGGTACCCGCGGCTCGGCGAGTTCGACGCCTACCGGGACCCGGGCATCAGCTCGGAGCTGTCCCGTCGACTGACTGGGAAGTGACATGACAGTTGTGCGAAACGTGGCAGTGGTCGGGGCGACCTCGGGAATTGCGAAGGAGAGCGCGCGTCTCTGGGCCCAGCGGGGTGTGGACCGCCTCGTGCTGGTCGGCCGCGATGCCGGCGCACTCGAGTCGATCGCTGCGGACCTCCGCGTACGAGGCGCTGGCGCGCTCGTAGAGGTCGAGCGCGCGGATTTGACGGACGTCGAGTCAATCGAGCCGGTGGTGAACGCGATCTTCTCCCGCGGTCCGATCGACGCCGTACTCATCGCTCACGGGTGGATGGGCTCGCAGGATGAGGGACAGACCGATCTCGTTCACGCGGCTAGAGTTCTCGAGGTGACCGCGGTGTCGCCAGTCCTCTGGGCTGAGGCCTTCGCGCAGCACTTCGGACGTGCTGGTAGTGGCCGCATCGCCATCATCGGGTCGGTGGCAGGTGACCGTGGGCGCCGCACGAACTACATCTATGGGTCCGCAAAGGCGCTCGTTGCGGCATACGCGGAAGGCATGGCACATCGATTCGCTGGAACGGGCGTGAGCGTCACCATCGTCAAGCCCGGGCCGACCGACACCGCCATGACCAGCGATCTGAAGGCAAAGGGCGCGCGGCTGGCGCCTGTGCGCGCTGTCGCCGCGCAGCTCGTCGCCGGTGTCGAGAGCCGGAAGCCTGTGGTCTACGCGCCGGGGCTCTGGCGGATCATCATGCTCGTGATTCGGGGATTGCCACGGCCGATTTTCAATCGACTTTCCATCTGACCACATAACGCCGAAGGGTCCGCATGCTGCCGCATGTGGACCCTTCGGCGTTCGGCCGGTCGGACAATTAGGCCGCGACCGCCTCGCTGGATCGGAACACGAATCGGCGGTCGAGCTGGTACTTCGCGACGTACCCTACGAGCAGCCCGAGTGCGCCACCGATGTAGCGAGCGGACTCCGTGCCGAAGACGGCACCGAAACCGAATTCGCCCGACCAGAAAATCACGGTGGTGACGATGCTCATCAAGCCGTACAGCACGAAAAGTCGCCCGTCTTGCCCGAGGCTCTGTGTTGTGAACCGGAAGATGTACCGTTTATCGAGTACGTACTTGACGGCCAGTCCCGCGAGCGTCCCGATGACGACCCCTGCTGCAACGGCGTAGGGGAGCGGCCAGAGACGCACCGTCGCAGCCTGAAACGCGAAGTTCGTCAGCGTTGCGACAGCGGCGAAGATCCCGTAGAGAACTGCGCGGCGAGCGGTCATGGATCCTCCGGAGTGTCGTTCCATCCCGATACTCGGGACCTTCTTACGCTACGGCGGTGTCCCGCGTTCGAGGGGTGCCGCGCCGAGCAGAGGAGTCCCTTGTCCGACCAGACCATCGCCGTCCGTGGCGTCGAATACGCGACGCGCGATCGCGCGATCGGGCTCGTGCTGCTCATGCGCCCGAAGCAGTGGATTAAGAATCTCTTCGTCTTCATGCCGCTGCTCTTCGCCCGCCAGTTCCTGAACCCGGTCGCGCTGGCCGACGCAATCGCGGCGTTTGCGCTCTTCTGCGTGGCATCGAGCGCTACCTACATCGTCAACGATATTCGGGATCGCGAGGCGGACCGGCTGCATCCCACCAAATCGAACAAGCGGCCGATCGCGTCCGGCCGCGTCACGGTTCGGGCAAGCCTGGCCTTGCTTGGGGTGCTGTACGCCGTCCTCCTTGTCGGGCTTTTCCTCCATCCGGCTGTGCTTGCGGTGATCGCCGGCTACTTGCTGCTCAACGTCGCCTACAGCTTCTACCTGAAGCACCAGCCCGTTCTCGACATCTTCACCATCGCTCTCGGCTTCGTGCTTCGCGTCATTGCGGGCGCAGTTGCGATCAACACTGCCTTGTCGAGTTGGATGTTCATTACGACGCTTTGCCTTGCTCTCTACCTAGCTGCGGTCAAGCGTCGCCAGGAGTACCGGGGCAGCGGATCCGGAACCCGGGCCGTGCTCGGCAGCTACTCGCTGCCGCTCATCGACCGGTACGCCGAGATGGCCGCGATCGGCGCAGTGATCTTCTACAGCCTGTTCGTCGTCTCTGTACCGCACCGTCACATGACGCTCACGATTCCGTTCGTGCTTTTCGGGCTCTTCCGCTACTGGTATGTCGTTGAGGTGAAGGAGGGCGGCGAGTCGCCCACGGACGCTCTCGTCGGAGACTGGCAGCTCGTTGCCTCGGTTGCAGCCTGGGCGACCATTTGCATCTGGGCCCTGTGGCCGACGCCGATTTTCGCGCTGCCGTTCTGATGGCCACTGCGCTGCTGACCCCGCGCGCCGCGACCCGCGAGGACACGGCGCGGCCGCGGCGACTTCGCGTCACGGGCGTCCTGATCGTCGCTCCGTTCCTGGTTGCATGCGTGTGCGTCGCAGACTGGATCTTCGCCGCCGTACGACCGGCGACTCGCGACCAGATCTGGCTCTGGTACACGGCCACCCACTTCAACGGCCTGCACGAGGTGCAGCTGGGGTTCCTGCTGCTCTCTGCGGCCACGATCGCGATCGCTGCACGTGGTCGATTCGAGTTCAGATGTGAGGTCGCCCTCGTCGTTGAGTTCGCTGCTTACTGCCTAGGCACGAAGATCTGGCCGCCGACTGGTGATCAGATGACCTGGTACCAGAATGCGGCGACGCCAAACGTCTCGTTATCCGAACCTCTCGCCGACGTCGTGCACAAGATCCCGTTCTGGCTTACTGGCGACCTCGAAGCGGTGCGGCTTGTGTCGCCAATATTCGGCGTCGCTGCGATGATCGCCGGGATCGCGCTGTCGCGCCGGTTGAGCTCGATCCTCGGACTACCTCGCTGGCCTCTGCTCGCCGGACTCGTCGCCAGCCCGCTGCCGTTCTGGTACGTGACGGGCTACGTCGAGAACACCTTCCTCGCAGTGCCGTTCATCATGCTCGGGCTCTGGTTCGCGTGCGGCGCTACGTCGGGTTCGCTTCATCAGCGGCGTCGGGTCGTCGGCTCTGCATCCATGTTCGTGCTCGCGGGTCTGTTCCACGCGGGCTTCATGCTTCTTGCCGTAGGCCTCGGTGCGTGGTTCCTTCTGCGAGAAGTGGGGTCGCCCTGGGGGCGCCTGAAGGACGTGGCCGCTGCGGTCGGCGCCGCTGTCGCGACTGGTGCGGTCGTGATCGGCGGGGTCGCATTGCTTCCCGTCCGGCTCGCGCCAGGAAACTCGCAAGGCGGTTACGACGGCCAACTGCTCGTGCCCTTTGCGCCCCGAGCCGACGACCCGATCTTCCGCTTCGTCTTCGTGTCGCACGCACACCTGATCGAGTTCAGCAACATCGTTGTTCACGCGATGCCGGCGCTCGTCCTTGCAGTGCCGGTTCTGCTGATCCTGGCGGTGATGCGAAAGACTTCGGCATCCGTGATCCCTGCCGACGCCGTCGGCAGGTCGGTCCTGCTCCTGCTTTCGTGCGTCTCGCTGGCCTACTTCGCGTTCGCCGCTGTTTGGGGATTCGACCTCGGTCCGGTCGGGGATCTCGACCTCATGCTCACAATGGACATCGCGTTCGTCTTCGCGACGGTCGTGACGGCGGCGCGCCTCCTGCAAAGGCATCCCGTCGTGCTCGGGGCGCTGCTGCTCCTCTCCGGCGCGACCCAATTCGCCTTCTACGCGATGAAGATCGCTGACGTGTGGGTCCGGTGACTTCTCGTGGGCTGGAGCGGACGTCGACCGTAAAAGTGGGACCGCAGGCTGCACGCGCAAGGTCCAGGTCCTTTCCCTCCCGCTTCGCCGCGCTTCCGGTCGCGGCAGTGATTCTCGTTGTCGTCGTGGCGGTCCTGGACTACGCGGTAGCACTCGCGCGGCCCGGGACGAGGGAACAGGTCTGGTTCTACTGGACCGCGGTCTGGGCGACACCGATCTGGTTCACCGGATTCCTCCTGCTCCTCGCTGTCCCGGCGATCGTTCTGGTCGGACGGCGCGCGGCGGCGCCACCGCTGGTCATCGACGGCCTGTTGACAGTCGCGTTCGGGCTGTACTGCTTCGGTACGCGAATCAGCCCTCCGACGGGCGACCAGCTCGGCTGGTGGAAGGGCGCCGCGACGAACACGATCGCGGCTTCGGAGACCCTCGCGGATCTGTTCCACAAAGTGCCTTTCTGGCTGACCCACGATCTGAACAGCGTGCGACTCGTCTCACCGGTGTTCGGCGTGCTGACGATCGCCGCCTACCTGGTGCTTGCGCGGCGACTCTCCCTGGTCACGGGCCTCGATCGCGACCTGCTGCGCGTGTTCGTCATTGCGACGCCCCTGCCGTTCTGGTTCGTCGCCGGCTATATCGAGAACACCTTCCTCGGGCTGCCGCTCCTGCTGCTCGGGCTCGATCGCATGATCGCCTACACGTACGGCAGACGACTGGTGACCCTGGTCCAAGGCGCCCTGCTGCTCGGCTGCGCGGTGGCGGTGCACCTGCTGTTCCTGACGATGGCGGTCGCGGTCGCTCTCACGCTGTTGCTGTCGCCGCACACTGCGCGGCGCGCGCGTGCGGCGGGCGCCGGTCTCGTACTCGCCGCTTCGGTCGCTGTGCCCGCCGCAGTGATCGGACTACTGATGCTGACGCCGCTGCACGTCTTTCCAGGCAATACCAACGGTGGCTACGACAAGCAGCTACTTACGCCATGGATGCTGCACGCCGGCGAGTGGCCCAATCGATTCACGATGCTGTCGCACGCACATGCAATCGAGTTCGACAACATCGTCGTGCAGGCAGCGCCCCTACTCGTGCTTGTACTGCCGGCGCTCTTGATCCTCGCCATTCGGGGCCGGCGGCTGCACGATGTGGTCGAGATGACTCCCGTGCTGCTTATGCTCGCTGTGATGTCGGTGGCGTACATCGCCTTCATCGCGGTGTTCGGCTTCGACTACGGTCCAGTGGGGGACCTTGACCTGATGCTGGTCCTGTCGACACCCTTCTCGCTCTTCGTGCTGCTGATCGCCTCGACGCTCCTGAGGCGGCGGCCTGGTGTTCTTGTCGGGCTCGTCCTCGGCTCCGCGGCGCTGCAGTTCGCGTTCTACACGCTGAAGGTGGCGACCGCTTGGACTGGACTCAGCTGACGCCCGTCAGACCGGCGAGAGCCGCGTCCACTCGATCCGCTACGACATCCCAGGAGTAGTCCTGCCTCATGCGGGCGCGAGCGCGCTCTCGCGGAGACTCGAGCGCGCGAGCCAGTGCCGAAGCCCAGCCGTCGGCTTCGTGCGCGTTCTCGACCGCCTCGCCGTCGCCCCCGCAGATCTCTGCCACTGCAGCGCAGCCGCTCCAATGCACCACCGGGCAGCCGGTTGCGAGCGCCTCCGCCGCGGGTAGGCCGAACCCCTCGATCAGCGACGGGAGGAGGAGCGCAGCGGCTGCGGCGTAGAGCCCGGCGAGCTCGACGTCGGACACGCCTGACCGCACCGTCGTCCGGTCCCTGACGCCGAACTCCGTAGCGAGGACATTCGCACGCTCAACATCTGCCGTGACGACAGTGAAGCGAAGATTCGGAATCGCCGCGACGGCAGCGAATGCTGCCGCCGGGTTCTTGTGCGGCTTCAGATTCCCGACGTAGAGCACTCCGGACCGGTCGAGCGACGGTGTGACGTCAAAGAAGACATCCGAGCAGCCGTTCCCGACGTCGACCACCTCGATCGAGTGACCCAGCCAGCCCTGCACCGCGACTTGAGAAGTGCGAGACACCGTGAGCACGCGGCCGGCGTGCTCTGCCGCGGGCCGCACGAGCCGCTCGTAGTAGAAGGTCTTTCGTGGATCCCGCTCGTCGGGATCCACGAGATGGATCAAGTCGTGCAGCGTCAGCAGCTGCCTTGCGCGCGTAAGGCCCGCGTTGAAGCCGGGGGAGAAGACCACGTCGCGGCGCCCGAGGCGAAGCCGGTCCGGGTTCAGCAGGTCGAGCGGGGACAGCGGATCGGCGGGCCCCCGAAGTGAATGGTGTGGTGTCCGCAGACGCGGCACGACCTCGTGCGCAAAGCGCGCGATGCCATGGCGCCCGGTCCAGCGACCGTCGACGAGCACTCGGGCCTCACGCGGCATCGCGCACCCACTCCCGGATCCTGGATTGGAACACGTCGACCGAGAACTTCGTCGCGTGCTCGCGGATCCGTTGAGGATCGAGCGTGCGCGCCTCCTCGACCGCTCGGGCCAGGCTGGCGTCGTCGAAGGCGTTCAGGAGCACACCGGACACTCCGGGCACCACGCTTTCCCTGGCGCCACCCACGGCGTTCGCCACGACCGGCGTTCCCGCCGCCATCGCTTCGACGGGCATCATCCCGAAGTCCTCGACGGCAGGAAAGACGAAGACGGCCGCGCGCTGATACAGGGCGTACAACATCGCGTCGCTCGGTTCGTCGACGATGACGACGGGCACGCTGGCTCGGCGCGCGAGCGCTGCCAAGGTCGCCCGCTCGGGTCCTCCACCCGCAAGTACCACGGGGGCGCCGGCTGCCTCGCCCGCCCGTACCACCACGTCGAGCTGCTTGTAGGCGACGAAGCGCGAGGCGCCGAGCAGGAAGGTCTGCGGAAGCGCGTCGAAGACCTCCCGCTCGGAGTCTGCGAGTCGGTCTCGCCAATCGGCGACCGCTGCGATCCGGTCGACGTCGACTGGAGGATGGATCACGATCGCGTCCCGGTGCCATGCGCGAAGGACGCGGTCGCGGACGTAGTTGCTGTTCGCCGCGATCGACCTCGCCTCACCCGCGCGCATGCGATCTATGGGCTTGAGCAGCACCGACACGGCTCGAGCCAGGATCGACGCTCCGCGCGGGTCCAGCTCCGGATTCCAGATGTAGCGCGCGGGCGAGTGCACATAGACGAATTTCGGTTGGTGCCGCGAGACACCGCGAAGCCGCACGTGATGCGAGAAGAGGTGTGAACTCGCGATGACCCAGTCGTACTCCGCGTCTTTCGGCACGAGGCTGCGCCAGACCGCGGGCAGCACGAGCGCCGAAAGCGCCTTGTGGTTGCGGAGACGGGACCCGGCGAGCCAGCTTTCCCGGACGACGTGTCCGCGCAGGCGCTCCGGTGCGTTGTTCCAGGGGACCACAAAGTCGGTGTGCTCGAACGCGTCGGCGATAGCCGCGGCGACCCGCTCGCTGCCGCCACGCGCCTCTACCCACTCGTGGGCGATCAGTCCTCTGATATCTAGAACCTTACGTTCCGGCGGCGTGTCCCCGGCGGTTTCCAGGGGGCGACCTAGGCTGACACGGCATTGCGTCCCCCGTCTGGGGGCTGGCGGCGTGGCACGCATATTGGTGGCACGCACTTGGAGGGGGATCGCTTGGCGACCATAAACCGGATTCCGATCGTCGGCGTCGTCACCGTCACCTTCGGTAGCGGGGGGGTGCTCGACGACTTCCTCGACAGCCTCGCCGCGCAGGAAGGCGTGACCATTCGTCTTTACGGCGTCGACAACGATTCGAAGGACGACTCGGTCGCGCGGTTGCGCGCGGAGCAACGGCTGCAGCACGTCGAGGTCATCGCGAACGACGCGAATCTCGGTGTTGCCGTCGGGAACAACCAGGGGATCGAGGCGGCGCTCCGCGATCGCTGCGATTGGATCCTGCTGCTCAACAACGACACCATGTTCGGCCCGTCGATGATTGCTCGGCTCGTCTCGGACGCTGAGTCGCGCGCCCTCGACCTCGTTTCGCCGGTCATCGAGGCCACCGATCCAGCTGACACGGTGTGGTACGCCGGCGGTCGGATTCGTGGAGTGTCAATGGTCACACGCCACCTGGGCGTTGGACGCCCCATGTCGTCGGTGCGAGCTGGGGTGCGTCGGACGGGCTACGCCTCCACGTGCTGTCTGCTCGTCCGCCCGCAGGTCTTTCAGCGCATCGGCCTGATGGATCCGCTCTACTTCGTGTACTTCGACGATGTCGACTTCGCCGCCCGCGCGCTCAAGGCCGGGTATCAGTACTGGCTTGACTCCGATGCTCGGCTAACTCACAAGGCGAGCTCTCTGACAGGCGGGAAGCAGTCAACCTTCACGGTGTCGTGGACGGCGCGGAACTGGCCGCTCATGGTCCGTCGACACCGACGAGGTGCGGCACTCGCGCTCGGCCTCGCGTACGTGCAGCTGTGGATCGTCGGGCGCTTCATCCTTCGACGCGATCGCTTCTCCGACTTCGCTCTTCGGCAGTCGCGCTTTCGCGATGCCATGCGAGTGAAGCTCGTTGAGCCGCCGCGGGTAGCAGTGTGAGCGGCGCATCGAGGGCCGCCGCCTTCGCGGTTTGCAGAGGACGCGGTGGGTCCACGATGGGTCCGACCGGGTACGGGGTGTTGCTGCGGAGCGGACCTGTCGACCAGAACTCACCTCGAGATCTGGCGCTGGCCTCAGCAGGGCGCACAGCCGTTCTGGGGCCGGCGGTGCCGATGCCTCGAAGCGCGCAGCGTCTCCGCGGGATCGCGCACAAGGTGGGGGTTTCCCGGTCCCCCGCCCTCTGGGCCGCTCGTGGCTGAAGCGACGGCAGCCGGGGTCCTCGCGCGGAACTCCGTCTCCAACCTGGCGCGTGTCGCATCGACGTCCCTCGTCGCGCTGCTCATGCCCGTGGTGTTGGTCGCCACCCTGCGCCCGGATCTCTATGCGCTCTGGGCGCTGATGTTCGGTCTTGCGGGCTTCGTGCTGTACCTCGACTTCGGTCTACCAGCCTCCGTGCAGACGCTCGTGTCGCGAGCTGTGGCGGGCGGCGACCTCGCCGCAGCGAGTGCGAGGGCGATCTCCGGCATTCGCTGGGCGTCCCTCATCGGTGTGGTGATGCTTGCAGCGCTCGCTGTCGCTGGTTTCTCAGCCCCTGAACTGTTTCCGGCCGTCCGAGCGGGTGGCGGCGAAGTGGCGCTGGTCGTCCTGGCGATCGGCGTCGGCAACATCGCGACCTTCGTCGGCAACACCGCGTCCGCGTATTTCGCAGGTCTGCAGCGCAGCGAGATCGCCGCCGTCACGCTGGTGCCCGGGCGCGTGGCATCCTTGGCGATCGCCGTGCCGACGGCCGTCCTCACCCAACAGCTGGTGCTCGTGGCCTTGGCCTACGCCATTCCTCTCACCCTGGGCAGCGCAATCCTCGTCGTGGGGATCTTCCGAGGCGCGCCGGGCGGGCGCAGGGCGTCCCTGACCCGGAGCGAGCGGTTCCTGGTTCTTCGATTTTCTGGTCCGCTCGCCGCATGGAGCATTTACATGCTCTGCATCAGCGGGGCTGGCATCGTGATCGTCGGACGATTTGATTTCAGGGCCGTGGCCATCTTCTCGCTCGCAAGCGCGTTCGCCGCCGCACTCGTCGGCGTGCAAGGCGCGATCGTTTCTCCGATCCTGTCGGAGCTCGGGCGTGCCCACGAAGATCGCGCCCGTTTCTCCGAGGTCACTCTGCTCGGAACAAGGATCAACACCGCCTTCGTCGTGCTCGGCGTGGTCGGGATCGAGGCCGTCTATCTTCTAGCGGCACCCCTGCTGACTGGCGCTCGCGGCGTCCCTGCCCTGGAGGCCTCGGCGATAGTTGGCTGCACCGTCCTTGCGGCCGGCCTGCGCCTGACGGTGTCTCCGTTGACCTATGCCTTTGTTGCGGCAGGGGCACATCGCCGGCTCCTTCTCCCACCATTGGTCGAGGCCATGGCGACTTTGACTGCGACGATCGCTCTCGGCTCCTTGCTCGGCGGTCTCGGCGTAGCCCTTGGGCTCCTGATCGGAGCGACGGTCGGTGTCAGCGGCACTCTGTTCTGGTCACTGGTGAAGACCAACGTGGTGGACGTGCGTCCGGCGGTCCTGACTCGGAGCGCTGTGCTTCGACCGCTTCTCGTCCTGGCGCCGATTCAGTTGTTCCTGGTGTCGTTGACGCTGATCACTCCTCGAGGTGAATGGACGACCGTCGGCGCAGTCCTGGCGGCAGTTCTCCTCACCGCGCTCCTCGCGTGGTGCGTCTGTCTGCCGCGCCTGGTCCGTCTGCAACTGGCTGAGCACCTCCGGCGACGCGCAGCAGTGGCGTTCGCGCGATGAGGGCCGTCATGCGGCTGCAGGTGACGCGAGCATTCCTAGGTCCCGTGCGGGTTGCTCAGGCCGACCGTGCACGGCTTCGCACGCTCATAACCGCGATGGCGACCGCACTCACTGCGGTCGGGCTGTTTACCGCGTCCTGGGATCGGCTCGCGAACCTTGGTGTTGCCGGGTACAACGTGAAGCTCGCACCGCTCGCGTTCTCCCTTGCGGCGCTTGGGAGCCTCACGCTGGTACGTGAGCGCCGAAGTCTTCTCGCTCACCCGCTGGTCCGGGTGCTTGCGGGACTCGTCGCGGCGATCGTGCTGGTGCTCGTGCTCGCAAGTGCGGTGTCGGCGAGGCCGGTGGCTGGGCTCACGCAGGTCGTTGCGGTGCTCACCGGCAGCGTCGCCCCACTGGTCGCACTCGTGCTGCTGCTCCGGCGCCGCTCCGACGTCGTATGGGCCCTGCGTTGGATGGTTGGGGGAGCTGCCCTGAGCGGCGCATTCGGTCTCTACCAACTCGTCGCCTTTTACACCGGACTGCCGCAGCTGGTGCCCTACACAGGTCTGAGCGTCGACGGAAGCGCTGGCCGAATCGCCGCTTTCAGCTACGAGCCCGCGTATTTCGCAAACTTCATGCTTCTAGCGGCGGGCGCGGCAATGGTGATCGCGCTGCTTCAGGGCAAGCGTTTGCGGTGGCTGCCCATCGCGGGCTTCTCACTCGTGCTCGTGCTCGTGAATGTCCGTGCGCTCGTTTTCCTGCTGCCGATTCTGGCTGTGCTGCTCGCGTTCCGCTGGCGTCAGAACCGCAGGGTGCTGCTGCGTGCAGTTGTCGCCGGTGCGATCATCATGGGGCTCAACGCGGGAGCGTCCTCCGTGATGACGCAACTGACGCAAGCGACAGCAGCGCAGGCGCCCGCTGCCGAGGCGCCGAAGGCGCACGCCGGGACAGCGGTGCCAACGCCTGCTGCCGGCGCGCCTGACCTGCACACGGCGACGGTCGCTCGCGAGCCCGACGCGCCGTCTGGAGGGGGGACGTCCAACGGCGTCCTCGACCCGAACGAGCAATCATCGAATGCGCCGCGACTGGCTTTGTATTCCGCTGTGCTCCGTGCCACCGCACAGCACCCGCTGCTCGGCGTTGGGCCGGGTAACCTCCGCCAAGCACTCGTGAGCGTGGGCTATGTCGCACCGAATCAGGGTTCACAGGTCGTCGCGAACAACATCTGGCTGCAGGCGTTCGCTGACGGGGGCATTCCGCTGGTCCTGCTCGAACTCGGCGTGATCGTGTGCGTGATCGTGATCTTCTTCAAGCGAGGCCTGGCCGCTATCCAGCCCCTGAGCGCGGCTTGGCTCGCTGTGTTGAGCGTCAGCGGCATGCTCACGAGCTACTTCTTCGACGTCAAGATCTGGGCGGTGCTCGCCATTCTCGTCGCCGCAGCAGTGCTGCCGTGCGAGGAACAGCTCAGCTCCGAGCGAAAGACAGCAGCTCTGTGAGCCCATCCTGGAGCGTCACTTTCGGGCGGTAGCCGAGTGCTTGTTGGGCAGCGGCGATCGACGCGAATGCGGCTCTGACGTCACCAAGGCGATAGCGGTCCGTGACGATCGGCGCAGGCGCCGAGCTCAGATCCGCCATGATCTCGGCAACCCGCTGTAGGGAGACGCCCTCGCCACTGCCGATGTCGACAGGCTCGCGCAGGGCTCCTGGAGCGTCGAGTGCGGCGACAAGGGCGGTAGCAACGTCTGAAACATGCACGAAGTCGCGCAAGATGCCGCCGCCCTCGTACACCTCGATCGCCTCACCTGCCACGGACCTGGTCGCGAAGAAGGTGAGCACGCCCGTGTAGCTGTTTGACAGCGCTTGACCGGCGCCGTACACGTTCTGCAGGCGAAGGATCGAGAGCGGCACGCCCATCGCCGAGCACCAACTGTTCAGCAGGTGCTCCTGCGCAAGCTTCGTCGCGGCGTACACGTTCGTCGGCCTGGGCTGCACCGTCTTCGCCACGTGCGGCAGCGGATGAACCGCGAAGCGAGCACCGATGCGTGGCATCCAACGCATTTGATCCAAGTCGGCGGCTGTTCGTGGATCGGGGGCGCCGGGCCTGCCGTCCTCGTCCAGCCACTCTCCCTCGCCGTACACCGCCCGCGACGAGGTCAGCACGATCGACGTCGGCCACACATTTCGATTGACGAGAGCGTCCGTCATCGTCGCCGTGCCGAGGACGTTGACCCCGGCGTGACGCCGCGCCTCCGTCAGTGACTGGCCCGTGCCCGTCTCGGCGGCCAGGTGGAGAACGCTGATGTCGCCTTCACTGCGGTCGATCGCAGCAAGCCAGTCGTCTAATTCAACGACCGAACCCTCGATGCGAATTGCCCGCGGATCGAGGGCCTCCGGCCATGCTCCGTCGGGGTGCACCTGTCGGTGCAGGTTGTCCAGCACGATCACTGTGCGCCCCGAGTCGAGGAGGCGCGGAGCGACCCTTGTGCCGATGAAGCCAGCTCCGCCGGAAATGATCACGGTCCCGTTCTCCACGACAGCATCCTAATGATCGGCGAAAAGTGCGTCTGCTGGAGCGGCGACAACTATCGCTTTCTGGCCGGGAGAGGATCTGCTCCCTCGCCTGTCAGTACTGCCTCCTGATGGGCAGGAGGTCTGTGGACACGCTCCCGTCGCGCAGGTACCGCCATCGAGGGTTGACGACTCCACTCCTCTGCGGTCACGTGTCGCTTCTGCTTCAGAGTCTGACCCCCGGTGGATTGCGCGACCTCGCAATGGTCGGCGTGCCTAGAACGGGTGGCTCGTTTCGAGAGCGAACCTATGCGTGAGTTGAAGACCTGATCGCGAAGTCTGGAGGCCGACGTGTCGGCAGCGAACGAACGACGGGTGCTCGTCGACCATGAGCCGCGATCCGCACGGACCCGGCAACTGCGAGATGTGCGGGCGGTCGGTACGGCGATCCGGCGCACGCGACCCACCTGGGAGCGGGCCTACCAGCGGCGTCTGGTCGTCACGGACGCCCTGATCCTCACATTGGCACTCGCCGGTACCCAGACCATTTGGTTCGGGCTCGGGGGCACTCAGCAGGTGGCTCGGATCTCCGGCGCGGCGACCGTGCCCTACTGGATGGCGACTGCTGCGCTGCTCGTGCTGTGGCTGGCGGTGCTGAAGTTCTTCGGCACGCGCAGCTTCCGAGTGACCGGGTCCGGCTTCGCTGAGTACGGCAGGGTGGCTGACGCCAGCTTCCGGTTGTTCGCTGTCGTCGCGATCGCCGCGCTACTGCTGCAGGCGCTGCCGGCGCGTGGCTACATCCTCACCGCGTTCCCGGTCGGTGTGCTGCTGCTGGTCGCGTCCCGGTGGGCATGGCGGCAGTGGCTGCGCGGGCAGCGCAAGCACGGGCGGTACATGATCCGGGTGCTGCTCGTCGGTGCGCCGGCCAGCGTGGAGCATCTTTACGACGAGTTCGAGCGACGCACCTACCTCGGGTTCGAGATCGTCGGAGCGTGTCTGCCGGCGGGTCGCGGCGTCACGGGCATGGAGGTCCCGGTCGGGGCACTCGGCACCTTCGACGAGGTCGCGAAGGTGGCGTCACGGGAACGCGTGCACGCCGTCGCACTGGCCGGCTCGGAGGACCTGCCGCCGGAAGCCGTCCGGCGCATCGGGTGGCAGCTCGAGTCCACCGGCGTCGACCTGATGGTGGCGCCGGCGATCACCGAGGTGGCCGGCACCCGCATCCACACGCGGCCCGTCGGCGGCCTGCCGCTCATGTACGTCGACTCACCCTCGTACGAGGGCAGCAAGAAGGCCGCGAAGACCGTGCTCGACTTCGGGCTCACCGCACTCGGCCTGCTCGTCGTCTGGCCGTTGATGCTCGCCACCGCGATCGGTGTGAAGCTCACCTCGCACGGACCGATCTTCTTCCGCCAGCAGCGGATCGGACTGAACGGCAAAGCGTTCGACGTCTACAAGTTCCGGTCCATGCGTGTGGGTGCCGATGCCGAGCTCGCCGCGCTGCTGCAGGCGCAGGGCACGAGCGGCACCCCGCTGTTCAAGGTCGACAACGATCCCCGAATCACGAGGTTCGGCGAGTTCATCCGCAAGTTCTCGCTCGACGAGCTGCCGCAGCTGTTCAATGTGCTGAAGGGCGAGATGAGTCTCGTCGGGCCTCGGCCGCAGCGGGCGGAGGAGGTCGCGCTCTACGACAACGCGGCCGGCCGGCGCCTGCTGGTGAAGCCGGGCATCACCGGGCTCTGGCAGGTCAGCGGCCGCAGCGACCTGTCGTGGGAGGACACCGTGCGCCTCGACCTCTACTACGCGGACAACTGGTCGTTCGTCGACGACTTCGTGATCATGCTCTGGACCGTGAAGACGGTGCTGCAGTCGCGCGGGGCGCGCTGAGCGGATCGAGGAGCCGTCCGCTGCGGCCGGATCGCGTGCCGGCGGAGCGCGCCGTCAGATCGTGATCCGCGCGAAGGCGGACACGTGGTGCTCGTGCTTCGGCAACCCTGTGGTGTCACCGACGAGCAGCGTGGCGGCACCGTCGGGCTCGCGGAACATGCACATCCCCTCCGGCTCGAACTTCCCGCCCGGCCACGAGGTCCCGACCTTCGAGACGGTCGAGAAGTGCTGCTCCGCGAGGAGCCGACCCGTCTTCCAGTCGAACCGCTGCAGCGTGATCGGGTCAGTCGGCTCGATCGCATCCCCCACCGTGCCCCTCCCGAGCCAGCGGTAGAAGGTGTCGTCGATCGTCGCGAAGCCCTGCGTCGTCGGCGGGTCGACGGGGAGCGGCAGGCGGTCGAGCTGCTCGTCCGGCAGCATGACCCCGTTGCTGATGTCGCTGATTCGACGTCGCTTGTAGGTCTCGGTCGCGCCGTTCCAGTCGTAGTGCCGTTCGACCGCCCAGTCGTTCTTCCAATCGAATCGGAATTGGGCTTCCGGTTCGTCTTTGAGTGGCAGGACGACGAGTCCCAGTTGCCCGACGGCGTCGGCGCGGCTCCAGGATCCGGGCGTGTACCGGAACCGGACGAAGTCGTTCTCGCGCCAGCCCGACTCCAGCGACTTCCCCTGCCAGGTGACCCAGATGTACGTCGCGTCCGGCTGGGACTCCGCCTCGATGCCGAGCCCGTGACCGCCGTCGATCAGGGTCATCGCGTCCAGCACCGCACCGGACGCGTTCACCCGGCTGATGATCAGCGTTTCGAAGGCGGCCTCGGAACCGGCCGACTTCTGGGTCACGAAGAACGTGCTGATCGCGGGCAGGTAGCTGAAGTCCTGCATGACGCCCGGGTTCGCAAGTGTCGGGAACGTCGCGAACGGTGTGGGATCCGGGAGGGGATCAAGCGTCGGCGTCGGCGTCGGGGTTCCGCTCGCGACCGGACTGGCCGCCACAACGCCGGTCCTCCGGCTCGCAGCCGACGCGGCGACCTGCACGCCGAGGGCGGCCGCGCCGACCGTCACAGCACCCGCGAGCAGGAGGACCCGACGTGTCGGTCCTCCTGGCTGCGGATCCTCAACGTCGGGCATCGTGCTCCTCGAACGTAGCGCGGGATGTCGGAGGAGGATCTCGGTGCCGAGCGGCCAGTGCGCGCCTCTGACCGAGTCTCGTGGCGATGACCTGCATGGTGCAAAAGCGCATGACCCGACCGTCGATCAGGGACAGCATCCAACCATGCGCCGCATCGAACCCGTGATGGAGGAGGCCCACGGCGCTTCCTGCGCCGACGCTCGCGCGCAGACCTCGACCGTCATGCCGTCAACCGTCGGTGATGTGCCCTCCTCCCGCGCGCACGACATGCGGGCGAGCCGAGACGGAGCTTTCAGGAGGTCTCGGCCAGGTACGCGCGCAGGCCGTCCCAGTGGTCCGTGGCGACGAAGCCGGTCGCGGCGATGCGATCGAGATCGAGCGTCGACTGGAGAGGGCGCGGAGCTGCCGACCTGCCTGCGAAGAACGCCTCCGTGCTCACGGGGGTGATCGCGCCGGGATCGTGCCCGGTCGCGCGATAGACCTCCTGTGCGATCCGTGCCCAGCTCGCGACCTCGCCGGCGCTCGACAGGTTGTAGGTGCCGGGCTCCGCGTCGACGGCGAGGAGGTGGGCGATGGCGCGCGCGATGTCGTCGGCGAACGTGAGCCGGCCGTACTGGTCGTCGACCACCGACGGCTGCGCACCGCGTTCGGCCAGCGACGCCATCGTGCGCACGAAGTTCCTGCCGTCGCCGATCACCCAGCTCGTCCGCACGATGTAGTGCCGCGGAACGGTTCCGACGATCGCGTCGCCGGCCGCCTTCGTCTGCCCGTACACGCCGAGGGGACTGAACGGCTCCTGCTCGTCGTGCACCTGCGCGGTGCCGTCGAACACGTAGTCGCTCGAGATGTGCACGACCGTGAGGAGGTTCGAGACCGCGGCCCGCGCCAGCTCGGCGACGGCCGTCACGTTCGCCGCCCACGCCGCGCGCCGGCCCTCCGGCGTCTCCGCCTCGTCGACGGCCGTGTACGCCGCGGCGTTGATGATGACGCCGTAGTCCTTCCATCGTCTGGAGGCCCACGCCGCCGGGTCGGTGACGTCGAACTCGGCCCGGGTCGTGAACTCGGCGTCGGGGAAGACCGCACGCAGCGCACGACCGAGCTGGCCGTTCGCGCCGAGCACGAGCGTCCTCCGCGGCGGCATCGGTACGACATCGGCGAGGCGCGGGTGCGCGAGGTCCTTCGGCGACACCTCCACGCTGTCGAGGGGGATCGGCCATCCGATCGCGGCGGTCTCGTCCGCGAGGTTCAAGAACGTGTACGCCGCATCGGGCGACCAGTGGTCGTTGACGAGGTAGGTGTAGGCGGTGTCCGGCTCGAGCGTCTGGTAGCTGTTGCCGACGCCGCGGGGGACCAGGATGGCGCGAGAGGGGTCCAGCTCGGCCGTGAACACCGCACCGAACGTCGGGCCCTCGCGCAGGTCGACCCACGCGCCGAAGATCCGGCCGGTGGCGACGGAGACGTACTTGTCCCACGGCTCGGCGTGGATGCCGCGGGTCGTGCCGACCGCGTCGTTGAACGAGATGTTGTTCTGCACCGGGCCGAGGTCCGGCAGGCCGAGCGCCAGCAGCTTCTGCCGCTGCCAGTTCTCCTTGAACCAGCCCCGGTTGTCACCGGGGACGGGCAGGTCGAGCAGCACGAGGCCGGGGATGGACGTGGACGTGGCCGCGAGAACGCGATCGTGCCGGAGGGTCACGGCTTCACCGTAACCGGGCTGATGCTCCCTGCGGCGTCGACCCCGTCCGCGTCGGGCGAGGGCCGCCGTCTGTGTCGCCGTTCCGGAATGTCTTCACCCGACCCGGCGGCCTGTTGAGACGATGGGGCGTGCCCAACGCGAGCGTCTCCGTGATCATCCCGACCCTCGGCCGCGAGCAGGTGCTGGTGGACACCCTGCGATCCGTGCTGCAGCAGCTCCCCGAGGACGGTGAGCTGCTGGTCGTCGACCAGACCGAGCGACACGACGAGGCCACGGACGCGCAGCTCGCGGACCTGACGGCACACGACGACCGGTTGTCGATCGCCCGCGTGGTGCCCGCGTCCACGACCGCCGCCCGGAACTTCGGGCTGGCGCACACCACCGCCGACATCGTCGTGTACTTCGACGACGACGTCCTCCTCGAGCCGGGGTGCCTGCAGGCGCACCGGGCGGCCCACGACGAGTTCCCGGAGGCGGGAGGCGTCGTCGGGCGGGTCCAGCACCCGGGGGAGGCCGTTGCGCCGAGCCTGTACTGCATGGACGACTACGGGCGGGAGTCCGGGACCTTCAACTGGTTGGCCCCCTCCGCGATCGGCACCGTGAACGGCGCGAACATGTCGTTCAAACGGGCTGCGATCGAAGGTGTGGGCGGGTTCGACACGAGCTTCACCGGCAACGGCTGGCGTGAGGAGTCCGATGCTGCGCTCCGCGTCGTGCAGAGCGGGTGGTCGCTGCGCTTCGTGCCGGCGGCGCACCTGATGCACCTGGCGAACCCCTCCGGTGGTGCACGTGCCTTCGGGTCGGACTACTACGCATCGTCGGACATCTACCAGAACGAGACGCTGTTCTTCCTGCGCCGGTTCGGGGTGAGGCGGCTGCCGGTCCTGACCGTGAAGCTGGTGCGCCGCGGGATCATCCGCAGGTCCGCGCTCCGCGACAGGTCCGTCGGTCGCCGGGCTGCTGCCCTGTTCACCGGTGTCCGCGAGGGCATCCGCCTGCATCGGACGCCTCGACGCTTCGCTGCCACCCCGCGGCAGTAGGGCGGCGCTCCGCCGTCAGGAGACGGGGCGGATGTTGGCCGCGATCGTCCGCAGGTCGCGCCGCACCGGCTTCACGGCGAGCCCCACGGATGCGGCGACGAGCCAGCCGGCCGCGGTGACGAGCATTGCGGGCAGCGGAGCCATGCCCCCGGCGAGCAGGTCCCGGGTGATCACGCCGCCGGCCAGCGCGCCGACGAACAGCAGGACCGGGCGTCCGGCCGTCCGGAGCATCGGCGCGGAGGGGACGCCGATGCGACCTCCGAAGATGAACGTGGACAGCGCCCAGATCAGCATCTGGCCGGTCGCCACCGATGCGGCGACCCAGATCGGGCCGAGGGGCGCGAAGGACACGATGAGCACCGCCATCGGGATGCGTCCGCCGATCTCCGCGAAGAAGAGGGTCATCGTCCTCGCCTTGGCGAGGAACGCCCAGTAGTAGATGTAGCCCAGGATGCCGAAGAACGCTGCGATCGCCAGGACGGGGATCAGCTCGCCCATCGGCTGCCACCGCGGACCGAACACCACGACGGGGAACGAGGCCGACAGGGCGCAGAGCAGGCTGAGCGGTGCGGTGGTGACGTAGACGATGATCAGCTGGAGCCGGGTGAGCAGCTCGAGGAACTCGCCCTCGGTCCCTCCCTCGCGCTCTGCGGCGGCAGCGGCGGAGAGGCGGGGGAGGAACACCCGGGTCAGGGGAGCGACGATCTGCAGGATCGGCATCACCGTCACCTGGTACGCCCGGTTGTAGATCCCGAGCGACACGGGACCGGACCACCGCCCCACCATCACGGAGTCGATGTTGCTGGTGACGTAGTTGGTCACCTGCACCAGCAGGGTGTCGCGCCCGAAGGCGAGGAGCGGGCGGGTGTCGTGGAAGGCGCCCGGGCGCGTCGGCCGCCACCTCGACGTCCCGACCGCGATCACGAGGGCTGTCAGCGCGGCGACGAGCTGCTGGGCGACCAGCGCCCAGTAACCGAAGCCAGCGGTCGCGAGCACGATCGCGACGAGCAGCGCGACGGCCTGGGACCCGAGATCGGTCGCGCCCAGCGCCCGGAATCGCAGCGCGCGGTTCAGCTCCACCTTGAACTGCACGGCGGCGCCGTTCAGGGCGAAGACCGCTCCGAGCAGCACCGTCACCGGCACGAGGCGGGGCTCGTCGTAGAAGGCCGCGATCAGCGGGGAGGCGCCCGCGACGACGGAGCCGATGCCGATCCCGATGCCGGTGTTCAACCAGAAGAGGTTGGACTTCTGCTGCTGCGTGAGGTGCGTGGCCTGGATCGCGGCGAGCGAGAGCCCGAAGTCGCCGATGACCGCTGCGATGCCGATGAGCGCGGCGGCCATCGTGAGCAGCCCGTAGTCGGCGGGGAGCAGGATGCGGGCGAGGACCACGAGCGAGACGAGCTGCAGGACGTACGTGCCCCACTGGAAGACGAGGGTGGTGACCGCGCTCGCCCGGACGGTCGTCGCCTTCACCATCCGCTCCCCGCCGCGGACGCTCGACTGCGGTCCGTGGGTCGGATCGTGAGGACGAGGTGTCGAGCCGGCAGGGCGCACCTCGGTTCCATGTGGTGGGGGACGCGCCGTCGGTGTGCTCCACCGTGCGCGTGGTCCCGGATCGGTCCGTTGCGGCATGCCGAAGCGTCCCGGGACCTGAAACCCTAAGCGTCGACGATCGTCCCCCCGAAGTGCCGCCCGGTGAGTCGCTCGAGGCCGCACGTCTGGGAGGGTCGGTACCGCTCAGGCCTGGCCCTGCTCCTGGTAGCGCGCTTCCGTCGCCGCCTTCTGCGGCCGCCACCAGTCCTGGTGGTCGCGGTACCAGGCGATGGTGTCCTCGAGGCCGCTGCGGAAGTCGCCGTAGGCGGGTGTCCAGCCGAGCTCGGTGCGCAGCTTGGTCGAGTCGATGGCGTAGCGGAGGTCGTGGCCGGCCCGGTCGGTGACGTGGTCGTAGGCGTCGGGGGACTGGCCGAGCAGCTCGAGGATCGTCTCGACGACGGTCCTGTTGTCCTGCTCCCCGTCGGCGCCGATCAGGTACGTCTCGCCGATGACGCCGTGCTCGAGGATCGTGAGCACGGCCCGGGAGTGGTCGGAGGCGTGGATCCAGTCGCGCACGTTCAGTCCGGCACCGTAGAGCTTGGGCCGGACGCCGTCGAGCGCGTTGGTGATCTGGCGGGGGATGAACTTCTCGACGTGCTGGTAGGGCCCGTAGTTGTTCGAGCAGTTCGAGATCGTCGCCTGCAGCCCGAACGAGCGCACCCAGGCGCGGACGAGCAGGTCGCTGCCGGCCTTGGTCGACGAGTAGGGGCTCGAGGGGTTGTACGGAGTCTGCTCGGTGAAGCGGTTCGGGTCGTCGAGCTCGAGGTCGCCATAGACCTCGTCGGTGGAGATGTGGTGGAACCGGGTCCCGTGCCGGCGGGCCGCCTCGATCAGCGTGTAGGTGCCGACGATGTTCGTGTCGAGGAACGGGCGCGGGTCGTGCAGCGAGTTGTCGTTATGGCTCTCGGCCGCGTAGTGCACGACGGCGTCCGCGTCGCCGGTCAGCCGATCGACCAGGGGCCCGTCGGTGATGTCGCCGACGACGAGCTCGAACCGGTCGTCGGGCAGGCCGGCGAGGGAGGCGCGGTTCCCGGCGTACGTGAGCTTGTCGAGCACGACGACCGAGTGGTCCGTGGTGTCGATGACGTGGTGGACGAAGTTCGAGCCGATGAACCCGGCGCCGCCGGTGACGAGCAGTCGCATGCGCCCCAGGCTAGGGCGCGGTCGTCGTCGGTTCCGGTGTCGCCGTGCCTCTGCGCGTCGTCACGAACCGCTGCAGGTCGGCCGCCAGGCGGCCGGCGTAGTAGGCGTGACCTGCGGTGTCGGGGTGCACGGTCGTCGGGTCGATCAAGCCGTCGACGTTCGTCGGGTTGAACCAGCCCTCCTTGAGGGGCGAGATGTAGTGGATCCCGAGCTGCTGCGCGACCCCGGCCTCCTCGAAGTCGATCGCGCTGAGGCCCTCCGGGACCGTGCCGTCGGGCGAGGCCGGCCCGACGAGGACCAGCGGCGCCCCGTGCGCCTTCGCGCGAAGCGTCTGCACCGTCAGCGCGACGCGGTCCCAGAAGTGGGTGAGGGGACCCGGTTTGTCGTTCAGCCCGCCCTCCAGGACGATCAGGTCGGCGTCCACCGGTGCCAACGCCGCCGCAGCCTCGGGGAAGAGGGCGTGATTCGTGTTGAACGTGTGGACGAAGCCGGCGCCGGAGTTGTCAGGTCCGAGCACCGTGGTCCAACCCAGGCTCCGGCTCACGACGAACGGGAACCCTCGACCCGGCGCAGCCGTGGCGCCGTTCGTCCACGAGTCGCCGAAGAAGTAGACCCGTGGGTCGGCGGGAAGCTCGATGGGCCCAGGAGAAGCGGCCGCGGCACCGGTGGGACGTGGGGACGCGATCGACGGAGCTGTGGGTGAGGAGGTGGCGGTGCAGCCGCTCGCACCGATGACGAGCGCACCGACGAGGGCCGCGAGAACGAACCGTCGCCGCATGATCACGGCGGGAGGATATGCGCGTCTGCCCGTCAGGCCTGCTTGCCCCGCTCCAGGAGCGCGAGGAGGTACTGGCCGTACCCGGACTTGGTGAGCTTCTCCGCTCGGGTGCGCAGTCCCTCGTCGTCGAGGAAGCCGAGGCGCCACGCGACCTCCTCCGGAGCGCCGATCTTCAGGCCCTGCCGGTGCTCGATGGTGCGGACGTACTCGCCCGCATCGTGCAGGGAGTCGTGGGTGCCGGTGTCGAGCCAGGCGGTGCCGCGGCGGAGGACCTCCACCTGCAGCTTCCCGGCGGCGAGGTAGGCGCGGTTGACGTCGGTGATCTCGTATTCGCCGCGGGCGGAGGGGGCGAGGTCGGCTGCGATGGCCTTCACGTCGTTGTCGTAGAAGTAGAGACCGGGGACGGCGAAGTTCGACTTCGGGACCTTCGGCTTCTCCTCCAGCGAGACCGCCTTGCCGGCGTCGTCGAACTCGACCACGCCGTACGCGGAGGGCTCGGCGACCCAGTAGGCGAAGATCGCGCCGCCGTCGAGGTCGCGGTACCGCCGCAGCTGGGTGCCCAGGCCGTCGCCGTAGAAGATGTTGTCGCCGAGCACCAGCGCGACGGAGTCGTCGCCGATGAAGTCGGCCCCGATGACGAACGCCTGGGCGAGACCGTTCGGCTCCGCCTGCACCGCCCAGCTGATGGAGATCCCGAACTGGCTGCCGTCGCCGAGCAGGCGGTGGAACTGCTCCGCGTCGTGCGGGGTCGTGATCACCAGCACGTCGTCGATGCCCGCCAGCATCAGGGTCGACAGCGGGTAGTAGATCATCGGCTTGTCGTAGACCGGGACCAGCTGCTTCGAGATCCCCATCGTGATGGGGTGGAGGCGGGTTCCGGAGCCCCCGGCCAGGATGATGCCGCGCATCTCGCCCATTGTTCCGGAATCCATGGGGCGCTGCTCGGGTCGCGGCTGCCCGGCGCCCTACGATCGACCGCCATGGCCCGCGCGACGTATGCCGGCGCGTTCCGGGTGCGGTTCGTCGCCGCCCTGACGGTGATGTACCTCATCGTCGTGCTGCTGGTCACGCTGTGGCCGACGACCGTCGACAGCGGGATGGCCCCGTACATCGACCGGCTGCTGGCGAAGCTGTGGTCGAAAGGCATCCCCACGTTCGTCGACTACGGGTTCATCGAGTTCTCGGCGAACATCGTGTTCTTCGTGCCGGTCGGGTTCCTGCTCGGGCTGCTCTTCAGCTACCGCTTCTGGTGGCTGGCGATCGTGGGCGGCGGACTGCTGTCCGTAGGGGTCGAGACCGCGCAGGGGCTCTTCCTGACGGGGCGGGTGTCGAGCCCCGCCGATGTCGTGGCCAACACGACCGGCGCGATCGTCGGGTGCTTGGTCGCCGTCGCGATGCGGATGCTGATCCTGCATCGGGACACGTTGGTGATCAGGGATGTCGCAGAAGGTCGGCGTGCCTCGAACGGGTTACCGGTTCACCAATAGAACCTATGGCCACCGCACGTTCGTCGACATAGGGGGTCTCGGTGGCAGTGACCACGGCACGACCACGTCTCGCAGGTGAGGCCTCGCGGTCGCGTTCGACCCGGAGACTCCGCGACGAGCAGCCGATCGGGCTGCCGATCCGGCGGACGAAGCCGACCTGGGAGAAGGCGTTCCAGCGGCGCCTCGTCGTCAGCGACGTGGTCCTGCTCACGGTCACCCTGCTCGGGACGCAGTGGTTCTGGCTCGGTATCGACACCGCGCAGAACCTCGCGTCATTGACACCGACATCCGTCCCCTACGGCGCCGCGACCGTCACCCTGCTGGTGCTGTGGTCGGCTGCGCTGAAGGTATTCGGCACCAGGAGCCCGCGGGTCATCGGCTCCGGCTTCACCGAGTACAGCCGGGTCGCGAGCGCCAGCTTCCGGCTCTTCGGCCTCGTCGCCATCGCGGCGCTGCTGCTGCAGTTCCTGCCGGCGCGCGGCTACATCATCACCGCATTCCCGCTCGGCGTCGGGTTGCTCATCGGCTCCCGCTGGATCTGGCGGCAGTGGCTGCGCAAGCAGCGCCGGAGCGGCCGCTACCTCGTCCGTGTCCTCCTCGTCGGCGCGCCCAGCTCGGTCGAGCACCTGCACGCCGAGTTCTCCCGGCGCAGGTACCTCGGGTTCGAGATCGTCGGCGCCTGCGTGCCGGAGCGCGCGGTCGACGACTCGGTCGAGATCCCCGTCGAGCAGCTCGGGTCGTTCGAGGAGGTCGCCGCAGTCGCCCGCCGCGAGCGCGTGCACGCCGTCGCGCTCGCCGGCTCGGAGGAGCTGCCGCCCGAGGCGGTCCGGCGCATCGGCTGGCGTCTCGAGTCCACCGGCGTCGACCTGATGGTCGCCCCGGCGATCACGGAGGTCGCGGGCACCCGGATCCACACCCGTCCCGTAGGCGGCCTGCCGCTCATGTACGTCGACTCGCCCTCCTACGAGGGCGGGAAGAAGTCCGCCAAGGCCGTGCTCGACTTCGGCCTCGCGTGGCTCGCCGTGATCGTGTCCTCCCCGCTGATGCTCGCGACGGCGATCGGCGTGAAGCTGACCTCGCCCGGCCCGGTCCTGTTCCGTCAGCAGCGGATCGGGCTGAACGGCAAAGCGTTCGACGTGTTCAAGTTCCGCTCCATGCGGATCGGCGCCGATGCCGAGCTCGCGCAGCTGCTACAAGAGCAGGGCACGGCGGACACACCGCTGTTCAAGGTCGAGAACGACCCGCGGATCACCCGCTTCGGGCAGTTCATCCGCAAGTACTCGCTGGACGAGCTGCCCCAGTTCTTCAACGTGATCAAGGGCGACATGAGCATCGTCGGGCCGCGCCCGCAGCGGGCGGAGGAGGTCGCGCTCTACGACAACGCGGCCGGCCGGCGCCTGCTGGTGAAGCCGGGTATCACCGGGCTCTGGCAGGTGAGCGGCCGCAGCGACCTGTCGTGGGAGGACACCGTGCGCCTCGACCTCTACTATGCCGAGAACTGGTCCCTGCTCGATGACTTCGTCATCCTGCTGTGGACCGTGAAGACCGTCCTCGAATCTCGAGGGGCCCGATGAGGAGCCGACCCATCACTCTTCAGCGCGAGCATCCCGACGACGTCCTGGCCACCGGGCAGGTCCACGTCGTCACGGTGACCTACAACAACGTCGCCACGGTCGACCGGTTCTTCTCCGGCATCGCGTCGTGCGCGGGCCAGATCCACACGGTCACGGTGGTCGACAACGGCAGCACCGACGACACCGTCGCCCGGGTCCGGGAGGCCGCGGGCCGCGTCCGGGTTCCCGTCGAGATCATCGAGAACGAGAACACCGGGTTCGCCGGCGGCTACTTCGCAGCGCAGCGCAGCGCGGCACCCCGAGGGCTGCCCGTGCTCTGCCTGAACCCCGACGTCCAGCTGGCCTCCGGGGCCGTCGAGGCGATGGTCGACGTGCTCGACAGCTTCCCCGACGCGGCGGTCGCGACCGTGCCGCTCATGGAGAGCGACGGCACGCCGGACACCGCGAGCCGACGACGGCTGCCGACGCTCGGGGCCTCGATGGTCTACTCCGTGCTCGGGCGCGTGACGCCGGCCGCTCTGCGCTACAACAAGCGCGAGAAGGACTCCGTGCCCACGCTGCGCACGAAGGGCGGTCGAGCGGTGAGCGCGCTGCAGGCGACCACCGGCGCCATGATGCTCGTCGCCGCGGACTTCCGCCCGCTCGACGACGGCATCTTCGATCGCGACTACTGGATGTACGGCGAGGACCTGCAGCTCTGCGCCGACGCGGCCGCTGCCGGTCGCTCGGTGCTGATCGCAGAGGTGTCGCCGTCGGTGCACGTGAAGGGCGTCTCCAGCGGACGTCCGCGGTCCCGCCGGTCGAACCGGGCGTTCCACGACGCGATGTACGACTACGCGCGGAAGAACCTCGCGTCGTCGAAGGTCGTGCTCGCGGTGGTGCGCGTGGGGGTCGAGGCGCACTTCGCGCTATCCGAGTTGCGGGCGATGCCGACCAGGCGTCGACGCGCGCAGGCGCGGCTCTTCCGGTCCTAGCAGCCGGCGTCGCGACGACTCCGCTCGCGGTCAGGTCGGCGCGAGCGGGCGTAGGCCGCAAGCGGAGACGTCTTTCGGAGCGGATGCGCGGTGCGCCCGCGGTCGTGGTCCCGTGCTGCCCGACTCAGGCGGCGGTGGGCGCGGCCCGTGCACGGAGTGCGATCCTCCGGCCGCGCGCCCGATGCGCGAGCAGCGCGGCCATCGTGGCCGCACGTCGCGGGGTTCCGAACCACAGCAGCTCCCGCGGCGATCGGGATCCCGCGGCGCGGAGGCGGTCCCAGCGATCCCGCACGGCGACCGCGCGAGCCGTCTCCGCCGACACGAGACCGGCCTCGAGCAGCCGGCCCGCACCCGACCGCATCGCCTCGACGTCGACGCTCACCTGCCCGGGGTGCGTGCGGTAGCGGACCGTCGGCTCGGGTAGCACGAGGCCGGGTCCTCGCGCGAGGAGGCGCGCCCAGAGGTCCAGGTCCTCGCTGTGCCGCAGCCGCTCATCGAACCCGCCGACCTCGAGCGCCGCGGCGCGGTCGACGAGCACGGCGCTCGTCACGACGGGGTTGTCGGGCCAGAGCAGCCGGTCGGCCGAGGTGAGCACGAGCGGGCGCCGCGACTGCGATCCGATGAGCACGCCGTCGGTGCTGAGCGCCGCGCTGGAGACGAGCACCCGGCCCGTCGCGACCGCCGCCAGGCGGGCGAGATGCGTCGGATCCCACTCGTCGTCGGAGTCGAGGAAGGCGACGTGCCGTGCCGAGGCCGCTGCGAGTCCGGCGTTGCGCGCGGCGCTGACCCCCTGGGCGCTCTGCCGGACGACCGTGCAGCCGAATCCCTCCGCGACCTCGGCGCTGCCGTCGCTGCTGCCGTCATCGACCACGATCACCTCGGCGGGCTGCAGCGTCTGGGCTCGGACGCTCTGCAGCGCGAGCTGGAGCAGCGCCGCGCGGTCGTGCACGGGGATGACGACGGCCGGAGCGCCCATCAGG